>CAJWOS010000639.1 GCA_913044235.1 uncultured Pseudomonadota bacterium | reverse complement strand
GGAGGAAGGCCGCCCACTGGTCGATTTGGGTGGGTGTGTGGGTGGGTTCGAACGATGCAAAGAGGGTGGCTCGAACCCGCCGAAGGACCCCGAGCAGGAAGGCTCCGGTGCCCGCTGCGGGGTCGAGGATGCACACAAAGGGGGTCGAGGTGTCCTGTGCCTCTGCGGTTCCATTCATGCGAGGAGTGCGTGCGTGCGGGGTGGTGCGGTCGGCCAGACCGAGCGGAAGGTCGAAGCGCTCCCGCAGTCGCCGGTCGACACTGCCCACCACGGCATCCACCACCACGGTTGGTGTGTAGAACACGCCCCGGTGGTGTCGACTGTCCTGGTCGAGAGCAGCCTCATAGCGGTCAAAAAGGTACACAACAGGGTCCGGTTTGCTTGCCAGCTGGGGTGCTGCTGCACGGGTCAGGGTCTGCAGTCGATGGTCGGTCGATGCGAATGGCTCGTGGTCTGTGAGCCTTTCGAGGCCGCGCAGGAAGGCTCGGATGGTGGGATCGAGCGGGAGGGAGTCAATGATGCTCCCGGTGGCATCGGAATGCTCAAGCCACGCCACGACAAATCGTGTGTAGACAAATGTGCGGACGGCCACCGATGGGATTCGGTCGGGTTCGATACCAGGTGCGACCCGGCGCAGGCTCGTGACCAATGGATGGTGTGAATCGAGCGCCTGCAGTTGTGGCGCAAGCGAACGGGTCTCGCGGGCCAGTGCGGCCGCGAGCGATGCCAGAGTTTGGGTGCGGTGTGGCTTGGTGCGGGCGGGGCTCAGTTGGGATTCCGACGGCGCGAGAGAGGTGACGGGGCTGTACTGCGGGCGTTTGGGTTCGTCGATCCCGCTTCGCCTGCAGGGAGGGTCGCCGGGGTGGAGTCGGAGCGGTAAGAGACGGACTCTTTTCTATGAGCGGGATCGGTACCGTCGTGAAGCGACAGCCCACTTCGTATGCCCACTTCACCCTTCCCGAAGCATGTTTCGAGGATGTGGTCTCGCTTGCGATGGCCTGGACTCTGGGCCTGCCGCCGTTTCAGAAGTACCGCACGAATCGAAAACGCTCGGGGGTACCCCCCACGCTCACGATCGGTCAGGTACGCGATGAGGTGATCTTCGACGACGGACACCTGCTGCTGCGTGCCTACGGAGACGACGCCCTCTGGGCGGTTCAATTTCGGCACCCGCAGCGCAACCGTGCCCAGATCGTCTGGGAGACCCTGGTGTTGGTGGACCGATCGGAAGGGACCACCGAGTTCAACCAGCTCACCACGCGCACGTCTCGCCGGGGCAGCTTTACCGCCTCGCGTGCAGCACTGGTCACCCAGCTGATCGAGCGGTTCGGTGCGCAGCTTGGTGACCGACTGTTGGCCGGCGAACCGGATGTTCTCGATCAGTCGAGCGCGGTCGACAGCTATGTGCGTGGCGTGCTTCTCGATCCCAACCGGTCGCTGCCGGTGGTCGTGGTCAGCCGTCCCCATGGCTCGGGCGAGCCGCTGGTGGATCCCCGCGCCCTGGCACGCTGCATGGCTGGATCCGGACTGGTGGTGGAGCTGACTTCGGCTCGCGTTTCCTACGCTTGGAGCGATGCCCTCGAGACGCATGGACTCGAATCGAAGCTTGACTGCTACGACGGTGCGGTTCGCCAGTACCTTCCGGGGCTGGCTGAGAGGCCGGGCCTGCGTCGGCACCGTCTGTACATGCGGAGTCGGCTGGCAGCCCTCCCCGAGGCACACCGAATGGAGACCGTTGCAGGTGCTTTTCTGTGGGACTCCGTGGGACCGCGGATTCCCGAGATCCTCGAGGATGTCGAAGCCCTGTGGGACGGCGAAGAGTGAACCCGCTCGCTGGCTTGCTGCCGACCCCCGAATCCCTGGAGATCTGCTGATGCCCTCCGACCCTTGCTATGCCCCCGGTCCGCGCGATCGGACTGTTCGACACCCCGATGGTCGAGTGATCGCCGTGCCGGAAGGCTGGGCCTTGCTGCCCCCGGGCGATGCGGGTCTCACCCGGAAGGTCAAGTCGCTGGGCGACGCGTGGACCGTCAAGGAGAAGCGCGGACGACGGATGTTTTCGCGAGGGGTCTGGGCCGACGCAGCGCAGATCGAGACCGCCCGCGAGCTCGTGGAGGCGCAGCGTGCATCGCCGGCCCATCAGCGCAAGCTCGATGCGGGTCGCCGTCGCCGTGAGAAAGCCCAAGCAGCCTATGTGGTGGAGTTTCGTTCCACAGTGCGGCGCTTCCTGTCCTTCCATCCAACTCACCGCGATCTCGAAGCGAAAATGGCAGAGGCGATCGCCACCCACGCCACGCCGGTCGGCAGTGGCACAGTGGCCCGCACCCAGCGCATCTCGGTGGAGCGGCGGGCCGAGGCGGCGACCATCGCGTGGATGCGTCACCAGACCACGGCGTACGATCACATGCACATTCCACGGGTGAAGGGAAAGCGGCGGGAGGTGCGGCGGATGTTGGCTGAGCGCTCCCGTGCTCTGCTCAAGCGCTATCGAACCGGAGCGCCTGCTGATCCCAGCGACCCCCTGCAGACTGCGCTGAGTGATGCTCCTGAGGCCACGAGACATCGCGCGCCCGTGCCAGCGGTTCCGCCATCCACGCTGTCGCCCCAGAGCGACCACGAAGCTGCACAACGAGAGAAGTACGAGCAGGTACGGGCTCGACTCGCTGCGCGCACTTCGCGTCGACGGAAGTGAGCGGCTGAGGAGCAGGCCGCTGCAGCTTGGCACCCCTCGCAGCCGACGGCTCTGTCCACAGCAGCAGCGTGTTCTTGGGCGTGGCTTACGTGTTGGGTAGTGCAGGAATGCGGTCGAACAGCCAAGCTTCGCACGCGCTGTCGGACGGCAGGTTTGCCTCGATCCGAAGGATTCGTCGGGTGGGCTGCGACGGGGAGGATGCAGGGCTCTCGCCGGGCTGGCGGGGCTGGTCTTCCCACCAGACAGCGGTGCCCCGGTCGTGCCCCATCGAGCCTGACGGGGTGCCCGACGGCGTGGCCTGGGACAAGGCACGAAGCTCGTGCGCTTTCAGTCCGGAGAGGTGTCGGTGGGCCTCCCGCGGTGAATGACCCGAGGACCGCAACACATCGTGCGCCCGAGCGTGGAGGCTGTTGCGCACCGAGTCGGCGATGCGCCACTGAAAGTACTCGGCCACGAGCAGGCGGGAGGGCAGTATCGACAGTCGACAGTCAAACACGCTTGGCACGCCCAGCGAGAGGGAGAGAACCGCGCTGGCTTCGCCGGCAAGGACGCTGAGCAGCTTGGTGGTGCGCCGTCCGAATGCGCGACAACTGGGATGGAACAGCAGCGAGATTTCGTCGGACTGGGTGTACCCGAGGAGCACCTGAGGACCACACTTCATCAGGTGCTGTGTGGTGTGGACCATCGCCTCGCGGAAGCCGGAGTCGAACGGATGCTGGAACCCCTGCTCGCGTGTGAGCCGAGAGAAGCCACGACCATCGAGTCGGGCGACCACATACTGGCCGGGCGGGAGGGTCTGGTCGGTCGACCGCTCGTAGTCGCGCATGCGGCGGGCACGGGCTCGCGAGCGCGGGCATCAGCCCCGTCTCGGGCCTGCTCATCGACCCGGACGACGAGCAACCCTTCGCGCCGCGGATGAGCTTCACCTCGTAATACGCGACCAGACGGAGCGCCCAATGGCCGCCAGCCGCGATCGCGAACGGCAGCTTGCGCGGCCGCTCCACGCCCTGCACGACCTCGACGACGCGATCTATCTGCTGCACGCCGACGATCGAGAGGTCGGCGAGCGCGCCGAGGTCGGGCTGCGCCTGCGACACGCAGCCCGCCACCACAAGCGCCTTG
>CAJWOS010000638.1 GCA_913044235.1 uncultured Pseudomonadota bacterium | reverse complement strand
GGCAGCGTCGAGGAGCCGAGTGCATCCACAGACGTGACCATGCCGGTTCCCATCAGCACACCCATCGAGAGCGGTGCGTCGTGATTCGACAGCGCTTGCTGGGCCCAGCGCTCGGCTTCGGGGATGTGGTCATCGTAGAAGTGCGAGGCAGCGATCTGACTCTGTGCAGCAGCCAGCGACTCTGCCATGCCGTCCATGGTCGCTCGGTTGGACTCCAGCAGGATGGCCTGCCCGCGATGCCGATGCTGGGCCCATCCGGCGATCGCGACGATGGCCAACGCCGCGGCGACCCGGCGCGCTCTTCGGAAACGACGCGCGGAGGCCTCGGCGGTCGCGTCCTTGGGAAGGCCGGAGCCCTCCGAGATCCACTGTGTCAGAGCGTCTGCGAGCGCCTTGGCGTCTTCATAGCGGTCGCTTGGGGTTTGCTGCATCGCCCGCTCGCAGATCTCCACGAGCCGAAGCGGGAGCGAGGGGTCTCTCGAGAGAAGCGGCGTGGGCTGATTGGCGGCGATGTGGGCCGTGACCGTGCGGAAGTCCGGGCCCGAGAAGGGGCGCACGCCAGCCAGGAGCTCGTACAGGATGATGCCGAGACTCCACACGTCGGAAGTGGGGCCAGCCGGTTTTCCGAGGACCTGCTCGGGAGAGAGGTACCATGCAGTCCCAACGACCGCACCATGGACGGTGCTCACGCTCAGCTGGGGTGGAAAGAGCTCTCGCCACCAGTCTCCGTTGGGGCCCGGGACGGGCGTGGCGAGCCCCCAGTCCATGACCTGGGTCTCGCCAAATCGTCCGACCATGATGTTCTGGGGCTTCAGATCGCGGTGGACCATGCCCTGGTGGTGGGCGAATCCGACGGCCTCGGCAGCGTCGCGCAGGCTTCGCACCAGCTTCAGGCGAGCCTCTGGCGTGCGCTCCCCTGTCAGCTCTCGGGCAAAGGTTTTTCCCCGCACGAGGCGCATGGTGAAGAACAGACCGCCCCCATCGTCCCGTCCGACATCATGGACCGCCACGATTCCTGGATGGTCGAGCTGCGCGGTGATCCAGGCTTCCCGAGACATCCGGCGGTCGGTCCGCTCGAAGTTCGAGCTGCTGTGCAGGCTTCGCTTGCGGGCCACTACCCGTCCAATGCGAATGTCTTCGACACTGTCGATGCGCCCCATGCCCCCCTTGGCGATGTCGCTGATCCATCGGTAGCGCTCCGACTCGGGAACATCGAATGGGTGGTCCCCCTGCAAGACCGGTGGGGAGCTGCTCCACTCGTTGGCCGGAAAGTCGACCGAACCGTCCAACCAGTCGTCATGGGACGCATGGGAATGCGAACCCATGAGATGCGCGCTGTCAGACTGCGACCCTTCGAGCAGATGCTCGTCCGGGCGAGACCCGCCGAGCTGGGCCTCCTCAGACGACCACTCTTCCGGAACGGTTCCCTCGGGCGGTGGGCCGTCGAGCTGCGATGTTTCTTTCCGCATGTCGGAGCCCCCAAGACGCATCGTCTGTTGGTCCCAGATCTCTTTAATGACTCCGTTCCGATCCCGGGGCCACGGCTTGGCCGGAGAGGAGTCAACCTTTGCTCCAACCTCGGGCGTAGCGCATCCAGTCGAGCCGTCCATTGAATCCGGTGTTGGTGGGCCCCGCTGCTCAGGGCAGCGGATGGGCGAGCCGAGGGCACAGGCGAACAGATATGTGTTTCCACTTATAAGAACGGTGTGGGATGGCAGCAGCGAGGCCAGAGGTAAGGGCAATGGGGGTCCGTGAGCGCACGTGGACTCGTCTCTCCAGTCCTGGGGTCGACCGATGAAGTCGTTTGTTTGCACATCTCCTTTGCTGCTGCCCCTCGCGAGCCTCGTCGCCTGCGGCGGCAGCGAACCTGCCCCGGAGCAGATCGAAGAAATCCTCCTCGAAGCGGGATGTTGCTGCGATGGCAGCGATGGCAGCGATGGCAGCGATGGCAGCGATGATAGCGGTACCGGAGGCGGCACAACCATCGAGGGCGACCCCGACGCCTTGATTCCCCTCCCAGAGGTAGATGTGGGAACCCTCTGCACGGAAGGCACGGGCACGGCGGCCGTGGAAATCCTCAACGTAGGCACCGCCACCCTGACCATCACGCGGGTGGAGGTGATGGAGGGCACCGGCTGGACGGTCGACAGCTACCCCATCACCCTCGATGCGACCGTGTCTGGCGACATCCTGCTCTCGGGTGGCTCGGGCTTTGCCCGCATCGAAGTGGAGACCGACGACCCCAACGAGCCCATCATCGATGTCTTTCTGCATGCCAAGGTCAATGCACCGCCCGACCTCCTGCTGTCGAACCTGTCTCCAGTCATCGCGCCGGGCAGCTCGGAGAACCTCCTCGTCTCCGTCTCTGATGATGGTCCGGTCAACGACGTCCAGCTCGCCATCAGCTCCGATATCGACGGCGCGCTGGCCTCGGCCAGTCCCGACGCGAGCGGCGACTATACCTACACCTGGGACAGCAGCCTGCAGACCCCTGGGACCCACACCGTCACGGTCGCCGCCACCGATGCCTGCGGTGCCAGCGTCACTGAGACCATCCGCTTCTGCCAGAACCTGGGCTATGACGCAAGCTCGTTGGATCTGGCCACCTGGCAGTTCACCGGCAGTGCTTCCTACGACACGACCCACAACTACGTGCAGCTCACGCCCGTTGTGACGAACCAAGCCGGGACCGCCTTCCAGACCGCTGAGACCTTGGACTCCGACAACGTATCCATCGAGTTTTCCTTCTGGATGGGACCCAACACCGATGGGGACCTCAACTCGGGCGCCGACGGCTTCTCCGTCACGGCCATCGACACCTCCCGAATGACCACCTACCAGGGCGATGACGGCGGAGCCATCGGCTACGGCGGGCTGCCGGGCTGGAGCATCGAGGTCGACACCTGGCACAACCTGGAGCCGGAATTCAACGAGCCCACCGCCGAAGACCACGTGGCGCTCATCATCGACGGGGCCTCGGGGGACGCCGGGGAGATCTATGCCCGCCTTCCAAATATGGAAGACAGTGCGTGGCACACCATGTCGGTGGAGGTCCAGGGTCAGGATGTACTCGTGTCTATCGATGGCACGGTCTACCTCGACGACACCGTGCCAGCGCTCACCAGCTTCCCGGCGCATGTGGGCTTCACGGCCGCCACCGGCTCGCGCTCCAACGAACACCGCATCGACGCGCTCACGGTCCAGAACTTCGTGTGCGAATGAGCCCACCGGATCTGCCTTCCTCGAATCCAATGCGGAAGCAGGGGCCCCCAACGTCGGCTCGGCACCTTCCGCGCACCCTCTCGGAGTCCACCATGCGGTCTTCCCTCCCAACCTCCCTGGCGCTTCTTCCCATCCTCGTGGCCTGCGGCAGCGATGATCCAGCTGAGCCCGACATCATCGACATCATCGTCTGCCCTTGCATTTACTGCGTTTAGAAGCATCTCTTTCTGATCTTGTGATAAGCATGAGGCGGTCCCGATGCACTCGATGGTCATTGAAACGTCATTCAAATCTGGTTTCTTAATCTTACCGATCATCGAACATAGCGTCTTAACTCGATTTTCAATAACACTTTTCAACTTGTCATCAGACATACCTGCATTCTTATTCGAGTCGATGTACTTCATGGTGGCTTTGAACGCCGACTGCATAGCTGCCTGCGTGTAGCTAAGGGCACACAAAGACAGCTGGATTCGCGTATAACTCAAGGTACACAAAGACAGTGATGATGCTTGATGTATGCAAACATGCAAACAAGCAAACAAACGAACGAACGGACTACTAAACAAACAAACAAGCAAACAAACAAACG
>CAJWOS010000637.1 GCA_913044235.1 uncultured Pseudomonadota bacterium | reverse complement strand
GTGCTGGACGCTCTGGGCCTCGGGTGGTGCGATGAGGTGGCGCACTACCGCGAGGCAGCAGGACTCCAGGATGTCAAAACGCCGAGCTACCACCAAGTGGCCGCACCGGTACATCGCCGGGCCGCGGGTCGCTGGAAGCGCCATGAAGCCCTCCTGGCACCCCACCTGGCTGCGCTTGCCCCGTGGGAAGAACCTGTGCGGTGAGCGCGGAGAAAGCGGTTGGTCAGCCTTCGGGGCGCTTCAGCACTGCGTCGGCCGACAGCCCGCTCAATACCTCGGTGTGGATCCCATCGGAGAGCCCCAGCTCCACGGGCTGTTCGAGCCATTGATCGCCGGTCTTGACGAGCACTGCGGTCTCGGGCCTGTCGGGGATCAGGAAGGCCTCGGAGATGGCGAGCACCTGATCGCGTCGGTCGAGCTCCACCTTGGCGTTCGCGCTCATGTTCGCGCGGACGAAGCGCCCATCCGCAGAGGCGAGATTGAGCGCTGCACGGACCTCGAATTGGATGGCGCCGGACACGTCGACTCCCTTGGGCGAGATGTGCTCCAGGGTGCCCTTCATGCGGGTGTCGGGCCACGCGGCGAGGGCCACAGAGAGCGCCATGCCTTCCCGAATCTTCCCCACCTCGGCTTCGTCGACGAAGCCCACATAGATGAGATCCGACATGTCAGCCACCTCGGCGATGGTGGTGCCTTCGTTGAAGGTGTTGGCTTCGATCACACTGTCGCCCACCTCGATGGGGATGGTGAGCACCATGCCCGAGACCGTGGCACGAACCGAAGTGGCGACCGTTCCGATCGAGCGGGCAGCCCCATCGCGCACGATGGTGAGGTCGGTCTCCGCTGCATTGAGGGTCTGCTGGGCCAGAGCGAGACGGGTCTCCGCACCTTCGAGATCGCTTGGACTGGCTGCACCTTTCTGCACCAGATCCGCGAGCTCGTCGCGCTCTCGAAGTGCGTCCCGGAGGCGAATGCCCGCCTCGCGGACCCCCGCCCGTGCTGCGGCGAGCCGGCCCGAGTCTGGAATCACCCGAATTCGGGCGATGAGCGCCCCTGCCTCGACCTCGTCGCCCGGCTCCACCATCAGTTCCTCAACAACGCCCGATACACGAGCCTTCAGAGCGACTTCATCGCGGGGAACGACCGAGCCAGTGGCGACCGTTTGCACCACAATGTCGCGCACTTCGGGGGCGCCAAGCACCGGAGCCTCCACCACGGGTTGGCTGCGCATCCACAGGAGTCCGCCGGTGGCGGGGATTCCCAGGAGAAGAAATGCCAGGACGACGTAAGGAAGAGTGTTTCGAACGGACATGCGGTTTACTGTCCCCGGAGGGCTTGGATGGGCGTGATGGCGGCAGCACGGGCAGCCGGTAGTGTGCCGGCCACGACTCCTGCGAGCACCATCAAGATGGCTGCGACCCCGACGAGTGTGGCATCGATGTGGGGCGCGCCGAGGGGCGAGTCGTTGGGCATTCTACGGGCCACTTCAATGACTGCGACGCCCGCGAGGAGGCCGGTCTGGCCGGCGACCATGGTGAGGAGGAGGGACTCGCGCAGGATCATCTGCCGGATTTGTCTGCGGGTGGCGCCGAGGGCACGACGCAGCCCTAGCTCGGGGGTGCGCTCGCCCACCGACACGAGCATGACATTGGTCACGCCAAAGGCGCCGGCCAAGAGCGTCATCGTACCCACCAGCAGCACAAAGGCGCGAATCCCAGCGAACGTGGCCTGCAGGCGGCGGTAATTGGCGCCGGCGTTGCGGGAGCCAATGGCAGGCTTGTCTTCGGGGTGAACGCGGTGGCGGGCAGCCAGCACGGCGCGTGCTTCGGTTTCGATGCGCTCGGCTGAAGCGTTCGGCGTGCCGGTCATGCCGAACCACCGCACCCGGTCGCCTTGCTGGAACGACTGCTGGAACGTCGACAAGGGAATGTGCACGCTCGACTCGGCTCGGTCGGCATCCTCGCCAGACAGGCGCGACGAGAACACACCGATGACCGTAAACCAGCTGCCGTCTACCGCGACGCGTTCCCCCAGCACGACGCCGCCTTCAGGCGAAAGGTCGTCGGCGATCTGCCGGCCAACCACCGCGACGCGTCTGCGATCGGTCCCGTCGCGGTGGTTCAGGTAGCGCCCCTGGTCGATGTGCATGGGCTGGATGTGGCGGTTGGTCTCGACATGCCCTGTGACCGACCCGGTGGTGGACTCCGTGCCCATGTTGATGACCGACTGGCCGCGCCAGCCCCCAAGCTGGTTCTGCGGCACGATGAACTCGATGCCGTTTACCTGCTGAACAATGGCCTCGATGTCGGCGTTGGTGAAGCGGACCGGACGCCCGGCCCGCGAGCCCTTGTAGGGCAGGGAGGTGGTGCGACTCCAGAACCAGATGGCATTGGTGGCGCGCCTGCCGAGGCTGGACTGCACCCCGCTCTCCAAGCCCGCACCGAAGCCGGACAGCAAGACAAGCAGGAACATCCCCCAGGCTACTCCTGCCGCGGTGAGGCCGGTGCGGATGGGGTTTCGGGCCAGAGTGCCGACCAGCTCATGCCAGGCGTCGAGCCAGCGAGCGATGGGGCTATTCATCTTGCAGAGCCACTACGGGTGGGACCATGGCGGCCTGCCAAGCGGGCACGAGGCCGGCGACCACACCGGTTGCCACGAGAGCCAGGACCGACCAGCCCACGCTCTCAAGATCGACATTGGGGTCGCGGAGGTAGTCGTTTTCGGGCATCCAGCGGCGGGCACCCTCGACCAGTGCGATGCCGGCGAGCAGGCCCGCCCACCCTGCAGTGGCCGTGAGCAGAAACGCCTCTCTCAAGACCATGCCGATGATGTCGGCACGCCGGGCACCCAGTGCCTTCCGGAGTCCGAGCTCCCGGGTGCGCTCTTTCACCGAAATGAGCAGCGTGTTGCCGACTCCCACCATTGCGGCCAGCACCGTGCCAATGCCCACCACCCAGGTGAAGCGCTGCAGCCAGGTGAACACAGCCTGAACGTCGGCGTACGAATGGATGCGGTCGCGCACCCGCAGCGCGGTGCGGTCGTCGGGGTGAAAGCCATGGTGGGCCGCGATGCTGCTGCGAATGGATGCCACGGCGCGGTCGGCGTCGTCCAGGCTGGCGGCATCGATATCGGGTGGGCCCACGGTGAACATGACGCGCTGCACGTGGTCGAGTCCGCCGAATGACCCCTGGGCCGTCGAGACGGGAAGGTAAATGACCTGCTCTTCTCGCTCGCCCCCATCGTCGGTGAACACGCGCACACCGCTGCGCACAAGCTCTGCCATCGGACTGAGCGCTTCGCCATCGCGATCGACGGTGATCGCCGCCGACGGCACCACCTCACAGAGGGCGTCGATGCTGAGATCGTGGATCTGATGGACGACCGCTGCGCTGTCGATCGTCGGCGTGGTGTTGGGCATCACGACCACGGCAGTGAACCCACCGAGAGCAGCACCACGAGAACCGGTCTGGATGGTCTCTGCCTCTTCGCCGCCGGGTTCACGGAAGTGCACCTGAAGGTCGACGAACCCGGGGGTGATGACAAGGCCATCGGCATCGATGGCCGTGTCGCCGTCGAGCGCGACGTCGCCCTGGAACGCCGGCGCGCCCGTGCCGTCGACGATGGTGCCGCCCCGGATGACGATGTCGTGCATGGCCCGTCCCGCTGTTCTGTAATGGGACGGTAAGACTTCCACACAAGGCCGGGCCCGGAAAGACCGGAGCCATGCGTTACGGGCGTACGGCTATTCTGAGGGCAGCGCAATGCGCAGAAAGACTCTGACGCTGGGGGCGCGCCACTCCAGTGGCGCGATCATGATTCAAGAGAAGACGCGCCAC
>CAJWOS010000636.1 GCA_913044235.1 uncultured Pseudomonadota bacterium | reverse complement strand
CCCTATTACTACTATCCCGGCTGGTGGGAAGCCGGCCCGCAGCTCTCTGCCTATGTGAACCTGGCCAAGTGGGCCGAGCTGCCGAAGTCGTACCAGGCCATCGTCGAGGCGGCTGCCGCCAAGGCTCACACCTCGATGCTGTCGAAGTACGATGCCCAGAACCCGAAGGCGGTTCGCGAGCTGGTCGGCGCCGGCACCAAGCTGCTGCCGTTCTCGCCGCAGGTCCTCGAGGCCTGCTACAATGCAACGAACGACCTCTTCGCTCAGCTCAACGAGAAGAACCCGAAGTGGAAGAAGATCTTCGAATCGTGGAAGCCCTTCCGCGCCGAGGAGGTCCTGTGGTTCCGCGTCGCCGAGAACACGATGGCACTCAACACGCTCGTCTCCAAGATCAAGGAGGCGACCGAGCGCGCCGACGCGATGGAGGCTGCCTACGACGAGTGGCAGCACGGCACTGCAGGTGGTGGAGTCCCGAGCGGCGGACCATCTGCGGGCTGAGACCGCATGCCCCTTCAGCCGCCTTTGACCTCGAGCGGACAGTCTCCGTAGGTAAACGTGTGCAGCTCCCCATCGGCGGTTCGGTACTGTACTTCGATGGGTCCGAAGCCCACGCCTGAGCTTCCCGCTGGTACGGTGGACACCGCCCAGTAGGTGACCGTGCGCTGCGACTTCCCCTCTGGGGTCTTCACCACTCGACCCGCAGCCCGACGCACCACCTTGACCCCACGAGTCACAAGCGTCACGCCGGCCCAGTCCACCTTCACACTCAGCTTGGCGCGCACCGCAGACTTCAGCCAGGTGGACTCTCCCTGCGTAGGTCCCACCGCTGACTTTCCACACAGAATGGCCACCTCGACGGCACCATCACCCACAAAATCCGACGGCCGGTCGGAGAGCGAAGGCCCGCACGACAACGCCAAGACCGAGGCCACCATCCCCACCAGGGAGGTCGCGTTCCCCACAGGGACCTGGCCTGAATGCGGACGTGAAGTCATGGTTTCGGTGCGTCCTCCACGCATAGTGTACCCCGCCCAGTGGCGCTTCAGGGCTCGCGATACGGGTCTGCGGTCTGCAGCCCCCCCGTGATATTTGCCGCATCATCCAGCGCCGCGAGAAACAGGCTGGCCGAGCGCTCGTAACCACTTTGCGTGAAGTGGATGTAGTCCCATCCAGCCAGCGGTGGCTCCACCGCGCGCCAGCTTAGCATGCCTCCAGGGCCTCCCTGGGCCATCTGCCAATCCCAAAAGGCGCACCCAAAACGAGGCGCAACTTCTCGCTGGACCTGTGCCACGAGCGCTGTCCTGCCCCAGATCGCGTAAGTCTGCTTTTTCTTCACCACCGTGGCGCGATCGCTCGGTCCCACCAAAATGCAGGGGGTCTGGGGAAGCGCAGCCCGAACCACCGAGAGCACACGGCTGAGATCCTCGCGGTACCGCGGCATCGAGTAGTCGGTGTCGGCGGCCTCATTCGTTCCGTACGCCAAGATGATCAGGTCGGGTGAGAGACCGGCAAGCCCTGCATCGCGGAGCTCAGGAGCCCAGGACAGCCAGGTCTTGGCCGTGCGACCGCGAATCCCAATGGCATCGACCAAGACGCCTGTATCTTGTCGCTCCCCGCTGATACCAAACAGCCGGATCTCGCCATCGCCCAGCGTGCGAACAGCCGCCCGGTGAGGTCCGTCTGGAATGTCGACGATCAGGTGGATGAGCTCCGCACGAGACCGCTGTGTGGAGAGGATGATCGGGTCGGCATCATCGACAACCAGCTCCAAGCTGCCGCCACCGGGCTGGCCGAGAGCCCACACCTGGACCCGGTTCCAGCGCTGCCCGTGTGGGTTGTCTTCTGTGGTCTGTATCCAAGCGAAATCCAGGGGGTCCGACGTGGAAACACTGGCTCCCGAGAAGCCATGCAAGCCATCCCAGCGGCTGTTGGACCGCCCCACCCAGTCGCTCCTCCATCCTGGCGAGCTGCACAGATTGATGTCGGTGGCACGATGTCCGTCGTATAGCGACGCCGGAAACACAAACCCGTGGCCACGGTCCCCATAGCGGTCCTGAAGACTCCGCCGCAGCTGTCCTGTGAAGAAGTCACCGCCCGTATGAGACGCACCAAAAGCACTCACGCGCACCGGCACCCCGGACTCGGCATCGCGCAGTACATCACCGATGCCTTTGAGGGTGTTGTAGTCGCCTTCCAACGGCTGGAGCGGAAGCTCATCGGGCCGGGCACCCGGGAGCCGTCCGGCGCGCACATCTGCCCACCGGGCAATAGGATTGGTCACCTGCGCAGCAGGCTCGAGCAGCTCGCTCTCCAAGGGAACGCTGGGCGACCGGGGGACGGGAGGCACCACTTGCGGAGACCACTGTCGGCGCGAGGCTTTGGCCTGCTTTGCACTGGCGAGCGCCTGTCCGCAGCTGAGCGCAGGCGGTCCTGACGTGCGCTCGATTTGGGCATGGATCGGTACCACAACCGACTCGACCGCCAAAGCCGGAGAAGACAGTCCCAGGACTGCAAAGCCCCACATGGCGATCAGATTCATGGCTCAGTCCGTGCCAAACGTGCGGTCACCCGCATCTCCCAGCCCAGGCAAGATGAAGCCCCGGTGGTCGAGTTCGCGATCGATGGTGGCGAGGTGAACCGTGATGTGGGGGTCGGACTCCAGCAGGCGAACGACTCCCGCGGGCGCAGCGACGAGTCCGACGAAACGCAGCGATCGCGCTCCCGCCTCTCGCAGCACCGCCGCAGCGGCCACCGCACTGCCACCGGTCGCCAGCATCGGGTCCACCAGAAAGACCGGTCCTGCATCCAGATCCGACGGCAGTCTGCGCAGATAGGTGCGAGGCTCGAGGGTCTCCTCGTCGCGTGCCATTCCAAGGTGGCCCACACGGGCCTCGGGCATCACGTGCAGCACACCCTCCGACATTCCCAGCCCTGCGCGAAGCACCGGCACAACGGTGACGGGGCAGGCCAGCTCCTTCCCTGTGGTGGTCTCGAGCGGCGTGCGTACCGAAACGGCTTGCGTGGGGAGATCGCGCGTTGCCGCCCACACCATCAATCCCGCGACTTCAGAGAGCCTTGCTCGAAACGTTGGTGTGTCCGTGCCCGGTCGACGCAGGCTCGCCAGCTTGTGGTGCAAGAGCGGGTGGTCATGGACGAAGACTCGAGGGTGCTTAGCGAGCTGCGCGGCCGTGGGCAGGGAATCAGACAAGGCACTTCCGGGTGAAAGGTGCTTCTAAGAGCGATAGTTGCTAGGCGTTGAAAGCCAGCGGTGCGCCGAGCAAATCTGCAGCTCGACCGGCGAGGCGGAGCATACGACTATTCCATCGAGTCACACCAAATGGGAATCAAATCTGGCGCCGTGGTGACAACGCCACCACTGCCATCTCCAAGGCTTCCGATCGTGGCGGAGCCCCAGGCATGGTTTGCTGTGGTGTCGAAGCCGTCCAGGGTGAGGGTGGCGCCCACGCCATCGAAGTTCGAGTCGAAGTATGCCCCCATTCCACCGGCCTCCTCCTGCAGCCGCACTCGGACGCCATCCGACGCCGTGTACGCACCGGCTTCCCCTGGGAAGGTGTCGAACATCTCCACCACGAGAATGTAGAAATGCGATGCCCCGCGCCAGGTGAATCGGATGCTCGCCGAGCCGGTCCGATGACTGCAGGTTGGATCATCGAAGGTCAGTGATGCCGTGGATGCCCCATCCAGTGTGATGGTGAACGGAGCCGGCTGCGCTGGAAATCCGTCGGGCGATGTGGTTCCGCCAGAGTCTCGGCTATCGCCTTCTTCTTCCTCTTCAGCGACCTCGGTGGTGGGGTCTGTGGTGGTTGTCCCCTCGGTGTCCTCCGACGTCGACTTCGACTGGCAGGCCGAAAATC
>CAJWOS010000635.1 GCA_913044235.1 uncultured Pseudomonadota bacterium | reverse complement strand
GGCGATCGTCGACGCCTGGCGACGCACCACTTGGGCGTGCAAAACCCAACCGCGATGTGCGTCTTCGGGACGTTCGTCGCGCGCTTCGCGCAGAAGGTCTCCGCGCGCATGCACCCGGCCCGGAGCCAGACGCAGAAGAGCTGGCTCAGGGCCGACTGGGCCCAGGCGTCGCAGTCGCGGCGGACGTCGACGAAGAGCGCCCGAGGGTACGCGGCCGCCAGCGCGCAGCTCAGCGCGTAGAAGGGAAAGTCCGTGTAGAGCGTCGACGTCGCCCAGGCGTGCTCGTCGAGCCGGCGCAGCGGGTTCGACGCGTTCTTTGCCACCCTGCAAAGGGTTCTGCGGCCCGATGGGGTCGCCCTTGTCCATGCGATCGGCACGAAGGCGCCCAGAGGCGGCAGCGATCCGTGGATCCGAAAATACATCTTTCCCGGCGGCTATATCCCCGGCCTGTCGGAGATCGTCGCCGCGATAGAACGCGCCGGCCTCTGGATCACCGACATCGAGATCCTGCGGCTGCACTACGCAGAGACCTGCCGCATCTGGCGCGAGCGCTTCATGGCCGACCCGGACATCCCGAAGATGTTCGACGAACGGTTCCGGCGGATGTGGGAGTTCTATCTGGCCGGCGCGGAGCTGGGCTTCCGCCACGGCGGCCACATGGTCTTCCAGATCCAGCTGGCCAAGACACGCGACGCGGTTCCGCTAACGCGGGACTACCTGCTCAGCGGGTCTCGATAGCGACTATTCCACCGTCACCGACTTGGCGAGGTTGCGCGGCTGATCGACGTCCGCGCCCTTCACCACGGCGACGTGGTAGGCCAGAAGCTGGATCGGGGCCGACATGACCAGGGTCGAGACCAGCGGGTCCGAGGCCGGCGCCGTGACCACGACCTTGGCGCCGGCCGGGTCGGCCTTGAGGGCTCGCTGGTACGACTCCGATGCCTGTGCGCTGGCGCCGCGAAGCTCCAAGCCCACGCCCACGTTGTAGTGCGCATCTGCATTGTTGCGACTGGCGGCGCGAAAGACGCGCAGAGCCTCTTGCTCGCGGCCGGCTGCCACCAGTGCAAATCCGAGATTGTTTCGGGTCTGGGTCTTCGAGCTGTCCATGCGCAAGGCGGCTCGAAGCGCTTCGATCGCTTCGTCGGCGCGGTCGGATGTGAGCAGCGCGAACCCGAGATTGTTGAGGTATCGGCCGTTGCTTTTGTCGAACCGAACGGCCTGTTCGAAGTGAGCGACCGCGGTGGGAAGGTCTTTCCGATCCATGGCGAGAATGCCCAGCTCGTTGTGCGCAGCGGCGTCGCGAGGCCAACGCTTCACCACGCCCTCGAGTACCTGCTGGGCGTCATCGTCCAGTCCGGTCGCACGCAGTGCTTCGGCATGGAGTCGCTCAAGCTCGATGCCTCGCACCCCATCGCGCCGGAGCTGGGCGATGAGTTCGAGGCATGCATCGGCGGCGCCGGCGTTTAGCAGGCCTCGAGCAAACTCGAGTCGGGCTTGGTCCCGTCCCGCCGCTGTTTCCCACTGCGCAGGCTCTTCGACCCCTGCTTTGTTTGGCCGCTGCCGCGCCGCATCTGCGGAGGTGGGCAGTGCGCTGCCCAAGAGGGCGATGCACAGAAGCCGGTGTGAACCTCGCAGCGTCATGTCATCCTCCCATCGCGGGGAGGAGGTTGTTCATGACGTTGATGGCGGCTGGACCGGCAAGCACGGTGAAGAGGAGGGGCAGGATGAACAGGATCATCGCCAGGGTGAGCTTCGGCGAGATCTTCGCCGCATTTTCTTCGGCGTTGAGCATCCGCTTCTTGCGCACAAGCGTGGAGTGGATTCGCAGCGCTTCCGCCACGGAGGTTCCAAACCGCTCCGCCTGCAAGAGGACATTGACGAGAGAGTTGACTTCTTGGAGGCCGGTCCGATGGTCGAGGTGACGCAGCGCAATGGTGCGAGGTACGCCCGCTTCGACTTCGTAGTTCACGGCCTGCAGCTCACGGGCCAGCGTGGGGGCCGCGGTCTCCATTTCCTTGGCGACTCGACGGAAGGCAGCGTCGAGTCCGAGTCCTGCTTCCACACTGCTCACGAGCAGGTCGAGGGCATCGGGAAACGAGTTCATCAGGTCTTTTTGTCGCCCATCCCGGCGGCCCTGCACGATGATCTTCGGGATGTAGTACCCCACGGTCATGCCCAGGAGGATGCCAAAGGCAATCATGATGGGTTCTTGGCCGCGAGTGATGGCGTAGCCGGTCAGCGCCAACACGACGGTGAGCATCACCCGCAAGGCGTTGTAGACCTCGAGGGCGTTGCGACTCCGAAAGCCCGCCTGCAGAAGAATCCGGCGCTGTTCGTTCGACTCCTCTTCTGAGCCCGTGGCCAGAGCTCCCACGCGCGAGGTCACATCGTTGGTGGGCTCGGGACGCAGAAACAGGTCGGTGTCTGGCTGGCTCTTGCCGGTCAGGTCGGCCACCCGGTCTTGAGCGGAACGCTCAGGATTCAAATAGATCACGACCGCATACATGCCGCCGAGCACCACGAAAAATCCGGTCGAAGCAACGATGAGTGGCGAGTACTGGATGAGCAGTGAGGGCTCCATCAGACCTCCACCGTGGAGACGTTGCGCATGACCAGGATGCCCACGGCAAACCAGAGGAGCGCCCCAGCCAGAACCTTGTTGCCGAGCGGATCGGTCCAAAGGGGCATCAGGTAGTCGGGGCGCATCCAAGTGATGAGCCCGAGGATCGCGAATGGGAGGCTCCCCAGGATGATGGCGGAAATGCGGGCTTCCGCGGTCAGTGCCCGCACTTTGGCCTCGAACACGAAGCGGTCGCGAATGGTCTTGGAGATGTTGCCCAGAATCTCGATGAGGTTGCCGCCCGTGTCGCGCTGGAGCAGCACGGAGCTCACAAAGAGCTTGAGATCGAAGTTGCGGGGATTGCGCAACGAGAGTGTCTCGAAGGACTCGCGCAGATCCCGCCCAAGGCTGTTTTCCTCGAACACGCGCCCGAGCTCATCGGCGACGGGGCTGGGCATCTCTTCGGAGCAAAGCTTCATGGCATCGGCGAGACCATGCCCGGCCTGCAGGGAGCGAGCCACGAGGTCCAGGGCGTCGGGAAGCTGCTCGGAGAGGTTGCGGGCTCGCTCGGTGGCTTTCGAGTTGAGCAGGATGATTGGAATGATGCCGAAGGTGAGGCCGAAGACTGCGAGCGGACCGCGTGACAAGATGCCGAAGAGCAAGGCGCCGATGAGTGCGGCGATTGCACATCGTCCCAGCAGCCCATTGAAATCGTATGGAAGGCCCGCCTCGATCAGCAGCATGTTCAGGCGGTCCCCCATGCTGCCCAGACCGGTGGCGGTCCCTCCTGCTGGCTGAGCGAGGAACAGGCTGTCTTCGGTCTCCTGTGTGGCGGTCCCGAGGCGGCGGGCAAGCTGGGCCTGTCGGTCGTCTTCTCGGGACAATACACTCCAGTACATGAACACCAACACCGAGCCAGCCGCGAGAGCGGCAACGGCGGTAATGGCGATGGTTACGAGTGTCGTCTGCATGGGGTCCTCAGAGGGGGCTTACACGGACATCCGCCAAGCAAAGTGGCTGCGTGGGATCTCCACGCCGTTCTGGCGCAGTCGGCCCATGCACTTCGGCCGAACGCCGGTGGCTGCGAATGTGCCTCGGATCCGCCCTTCATCGTCGTAGCCCTGTTGCTTGAAGACGAAGAGGTCTTGCGAGGTGACCACACTGCCTTCCATGCCGGTGAGGTTCCGATTGGCGCCGCTGCAGTGCATGCGGCGAGTGGCACACTTGTGGCGACGGCGCACAACGAGTCAGAGCAACGCCATGATCCGACTGCGCATGCGGAAATGCTGTGTCTTCGTCGCGCGGCTCAGCATCCACTTC
>CAJWOS010000634.1 GCA_913044235.1 uncultured Pseudomonadota bacterium | reverse complement strand
GTTTTGCTGCCCTGCAAAACTGGCGAACCGGCGGGCGCGGGAGATGGGTCTCCGGACCAGGTTTTATGCTTCGCGAGGATTCCGAAGGTGCGGAGAACCGTGCAGGCTAGCGGCCGGTAAGACACTAGCAGCAAAATGCCTGAGTGCTGAGCAGTGTTGGCGAACAAACTGAGTGCGTCTCGCACTTACGAATCGGTACGAGAGCACGACAGCAAGAGTTCTCACAGCGCGCAGCGCTCCGAAACTATAAGACCGTCTGAAGCGAGCAGTGCAGCACCTGCAACAAATGACTGAGAGTGCACCAGCCGACAGCAGTGCTAGCGGTGGGCGCGGCGGCCGCAAACTGCTGCAGCTGGTGCACGGCTTCCTCATCGACTACTACGTCGCGACCGACAGGTTCTACAACGGCAACCTGATGCGCGTGGCGCACGGGATGGAGGCCAAGATCAGGGAGGACGAGCCCGAGCTGGCCGCCCGCGGCACCCGCCGCAGCGCTTCCCAGGTGAGCAGCCCTGAGCGCGCATGTACGTCCAGGATCACCTCGTGGCGCTGCGGACTGGCTTCCTCGAACACCGCATCGCGCAGCGTGGCCAGTCGGGCTCCAAAGCGGCCAGCCGCTCTCTGAAGCCATCGCTCCAGCTGTGCATCCACCGGCCCCGTCGACAAGCGCTCCACGCTGGCCAGCCCCACGCCCTCCACCATGGCGGCCAGCTGTGCCTCGCGCTGTCGGGCCACCCGCAGCCCCTGCTCTCCCTCCCATCCTTGGTTCGACGGGTCCCAGAAGATCCGCCCTCGCAAGCTTTCAGGCAAGTATTGTTGGGCAACCCAGTGGTCTCGGAACGCGTGCGGATAGCTGTAGCCTTCCCCGTGACCAAAGCCTTCCTTGTCGCGGTTCCCGTCCTTCAGGTGATTCGGCACGTCGTCTGCACGTTCCTTCGCCACACTCTGGATCGCATCGAACAGCGCCATGGTGGAGTTCGATTTTGCGGTGGCCGCCAGGTACAGCGTGGCCTGCGAGAGGTGGAAGCGGCCCTCCGGCAGCCCCACTCGATCAAACGCCTGCGCGCACGAAACCACCACGCCCAGGGCACTCGGATCGGCGAGCCCCACATCCTCAGAGGCAAGGATCAGCAGCCGCCGAAATACATACCGGGGGTCTTCTCTGGCGTAGAGCATCCGAGCCAGCCAATACAGGGCCGCATCGGGATCGGAGCCGCGCACACTCTTGATGAATGCACTGATGGTGTCGAAGTGCGCATCGCCCTCCTTGTCATAGAGCACCGCACGCCGCTGGATGCTCTCTTCGGCCACCGACAGTTGAATCCGACGGTTGCCCTCCTCATCGGTCGGTGTGGTCTCCACTGCCAGCTCAAGAGCATTGAGAACAGCGCGTGCATCGCCATTTGACACATCAATCAGATGATTGATAGCATCCGAGTCCACCGAAACCGACAGCGCACCATATCCACGCTCCGGATCATCGAGTGCCTGCCGAACGACCGCCCGGAGGTCTTCGGGTTGTAGAGGCTGGAGCTGAAACACACGGCTGCGGCTGACCAGCGCCTTGTTGACTTCGAAGTAGGGATTCTCCGTCGTGGCGCCAATCAAGATGACCGTGCCATCCTCAACCCAGGGCAGCAAGGCGTCTTGCTGGGCCTTGTTGAATCGATGCACCTCATCCACAAACAGGAGCGTGCGTTGTCCGCGAAGGTCTCGGCGCTCCGCAGCCTCGGCTACCGCCAGTCGGATGTCTTTCACGCCAGCCAGGACCGCGTTGAGTCCAGAAAACCATGCCTTGGTGGTCCCCGCGATCACTCTCGCCAGTGTGGTCTTCCCCGTGCCGGGTGGACCATGGAAGAGCAGTGAGCCGAGTCGATCGGCTTCAATTGCGCGTCGCAGCAGGCGTCCCGGCCCCACAATATGCTGCTGACCAATGTATTCATCGAGGGTTCGCGGTCGCATCCGGGCTGCAAGCGGCGGCGGCGGTGCGGGGGCACGCAACGTCTGCTGTTGCGGGGGTCGACGGGGCGTACGGGGCGACATCGAATCTCCAATCCGGTCAGCATCGTACTCGCTGCGCGACGCGTCGCCTTGTGCGAGCACCCGTCTGCCATGCCAACAGACCGCTTTTCGTGACGTTGTCTCCCCGTGCGGTACGGGTCTTCATGGACCTTTTTCGCCGGCTCTTCCTGGTCGGGTTCATCGCCGGATGCAGATCTCCGCCCCAAGCGGTCGGCTTCGGCGTGTCCAGCGAGCTCGTGAACAAGGCAACCGCCTGGATGGCGCGCATCTCCACCTGGCGCACTCGCCCATTCAAGCGAGATGTGCGGCTGGAGCTGCAGTCCCCGGACGGCAGCGGCAACGACGGATGGTACGACCCAGACCTCGAGGTGCTCACCCTGGTCGATCGGTCTGCCGCCTACAGTGCAGACATTGTTCTGGTGCACGAGCTCACCCACGCCCTGCAAGACCAGCACCAAAATCTCGGTGTGGGGGTCCGCCAGCCGAGGAGCAAAGATGCCGAGCTGGCATGGCGTGCCCTGGTGGAAGGCGAAGCCACACTTGCCGCGGCCGAGCTTGTGGGGTTTGACGTAACGGCCCACCTGTCGGGTGCTCATGGCATCGGGAACACAGAACAGGAAGCCACCTTGTTCACCTACATGGTGGGTGCCCAGTATGTGGCAAGCCTTCGTCGCGAAGGCGGCTGGGCCACAGTCGACGCCGCCTGGCTGAACCCACCCGATTCCACGGCGGAAATCCGCCGGCGGGTCTTTGGTTCCCAGGCCCCTGCCAGCGCCCCACCCACCGATGGGCCCCATTCCGCGCCACACTGAGGCGGTATCCCCATCGGTCAAGATGCTGAAGCAGTGCCTGCTCCTGAAAAGCAGGCCCCCGGAGCGAAAACGGACCTGTCGCATGCCACCCCGCACGGCACTCGCACGTCTGGCAAATTCTCGGTCCCCTTCTTCGCCACGGGCCAAGAGCGCCAGGACGTGTCAAGCTCCCCTGCACACCGCCCGACCCCCTGATGATGTCCAAGCCGTCTCCCGCAAAACCGCCTCCCTTTAAGGCTCACTTGCAGGCCGTCCTCGGTCTCTGCATCGGCTTCTTTTTCCTGTGCGCCGGTACTCCCGGCACGCGCTCCATCGGGCCCAAGGCTTTGTCTGAAAAGCGGGTGGAGTTCGCATACCAGAAGGTCGGGCCGCTCGCTGCGGTCTACGTCGCCGCAGTCAAGCTCAACTTCGCCGTGCGCGTGCCCATCGCGAAGCACCTCCTGCCCCTACAGTCGGTGTTTCGAATCGCGCAAAACTGGGGCCTGTATGGCTCGGGACCCAACGTGGTGCGCCGAATTCGCATCGATGTCGACCAGGAGACGGTCTACCTCACCAACGACCCCGACCTGCGCTGGCATGCACCCCAGCTCACTCATCGCAAGATTCGGCCCATGCCCGACACCATGAGTGCCAAGGCCGACGCCTACAACTGGACCGGCTTCCAGCGCTGGGTGCTCGAAGAAGTGCAGGAGGACTTCCCCCACGCACGGGAGATCGACATCTTCGCGATCTGGACCTCACGCAAAGCGGGAGCCAAGGCCTACATCCACCACGGTCGCCATGCCGAGGCACCCGACTGGACCTGGCACATGGTGGAAAAGGACGGTTCGGTAGGCGAAGCCGCTGCGACAGGGGCACCAGAATGATCCAGCAGCTCTGGTCACGCTGGGTGGCTCGCACAAATCGACCCGTCGACAACCGCCCGTTTGCCTTGATGCGCATCAGCCTGGCGTCGGCGGTCTTGGTGGACCAGTGCAAGATGCTCGCCGTGGGCATGGGAAAGGGCTCATACGGCGAGAGTGTGGATCTGTGGTCAACGGGTGCCATCCTCTTTA
>CAJWOS010000633.1 GCA_913044235.1 uncultured Pseudomonadota bacterium | reverse complement strand
CATGCACTCAACATGAGCCGCGAAGTTTATATAGACCTTTGAAAGCTCACTTGACATTCTGTACCACAGTGTGGTACAATATAATTGTACGATAAAACTTTAACCTTAAAAACCAACCTACATATTGTAGGTTACCAACGGAGAACGACAATGAGTGAATCTTTATTAAGCGAAATACGCACCGTAAACCACAAGCAAGCGGGTGCGCTTATCCTCGCCAACCCCAACGTGCGCTATATGTTACGAGGCGAACCCGGTGTGGGTAAAACGGCAGTTGCTGAAGGATTAGCACAACTAATCCTTGCTGAAAAAGCGCCAGATTTCTTAGATGGTCATCTTTTAATGGCGTTAGATCTTGGTTCAATTTTAGCAGGTACTAAATACCGAGGTGAGTTCGAAGAGCGCCTGAAATCCGTGATCAAAGAAATCGAAGCCAGCGATGGCAAAGTCATTCTATTCGTCGACGAGCTGCACACAATGGTGGGTGCAGGCAAGGCCGAAGGCTCGATGGACGCAGGCAACATGCTCAAGCCGGCACTCGCCCGAGGTGAGCTGCGCTGCATCGGTGCCACCACCCTCGACGAATTCCGCAAGCACGTCGAAAAAGACAAGGCACTTGAGCGTCGCTTCCAGCCGGTTCTCGTCGAAGAACCCACGGTCGACGACACCATCTCCATTCTCCGTGGCATCAAGGAAAAGTACGAGACACACCACGGAATCAAGATCACAGACGATGCCATTCTCGCCGCGGCCCGCTTGTCGGACCGCTACATCTCCGACCGCCAACTGCCCGACAAAGCCATTGACCTCATCGATGAAGCGGCCAGCCGCATCAAGATGGAGATCGAGAGCTTGCCCCAGCCGATCGATACGCTCGAGCGGAAGGTTCGGGGGCTGAAGGTCGAGCTGCAGGCTTTGTCTCGCGAGACCGACAAGGCCGCCATGGAACGTGCCGAGGCCATGCGCGCCGACATTGCCGACCTCGAGGAAGAGTCGCGCGGACTGCGCGCCCAGTGGGAGGCGGAAAAGAGCGCGCTCGATGGGATTCAAGACGCACGGCGCATGCAGGAAGAGCTGGCCCACCAGCTGGAGATCGCGGAGCGGTACGGCGACTACGCTGGCGCATCCGAGATCAAGTTTGGCAAGATCCCCGCACTCCAGCGCGAGATCGAAGCCAAGCAGGCCCAGCTCGAGGAGCTCCAGGGGGAAGAAGGCGGGATGTTGCGCGAAGTCGTCAACGAAGAAGACATCGCCACCGTCGTGAGCCGCTGGACCGGCATCCCGGTCAACAAGCTCAAGCAGGGAGAACAGGAAAAGCTCCTGAAAATGGAGGACAACCTTCACCGGCGCGTGGTGGGCCAACACTCTGCTGTGGTGGCGGTCTCCGATGCAGTCCGTCGGTCCCGCGCGGGCCTGCAGGATCCGAACCGTCCGATTGGCTCCTTCATCTTCCTTGGCCCTACCGGGGTCGGGAAGACCGAGCTGGCAAAGGCACTTGCGGAGTTCATGTTCGACGACGACCAGAACATCGTGCGCATCGACATGTCTGAGTACATGGAAAAGCACACCGTGGCGCGGCTGATCGGTGCCCCTCCCGGATACGTGGGCTACGACGAGGGCGGTCAACTCACCGAAGCAGTGCGCCGCCGTCCATACTCGGTCGTGTTGCTCGATGAAATCGAGAAGGCCCACCCAGACGTCTTCAACGTGCTGCTCCAGGTGCTCGACGACGGCCGCTTGACCGACTCAAAGGGGCGGACTGTCGACTTCAAGAACACGGTGATGATCATGACGTCGAACATCGGAGCCCGGCGCATCATGGATGCAGGCTCCGACCGGGAGAAGGCAGTCAACGGCGTGATGGAAGAGCTCCGTCGCACACTCAAGCCGGAGTTCTTGAACCGGATCGACGACGTGATCGTCTTCGATGCGCTCACCCGCGACAACATGGACTACATCTTCGACATCCAGCTCAAGCGGGTCGGAAAGCTCCTTCAGCAGCGCGAGCTGCTGATCAATGTCACCGACTCTGCGCGTACCGCTCTGTGCGACGCGGGCTTCGACCCCACTTTCGGGGCGCGGCCCCTCAAGCGCGCTATCCAGCAGTACCTGCTCAACCCGATGTCGAAAGCAATCGTGGGCGGCGACTACGGCACCGGAGACACGGTGAAGGTCGACCTCGAAGGTGACAACATCACCTTCGAGCGCATCCCCGCTCCCGAGGAAGCCGCGATGATGGGTCAGGCCTGAGCTGGGCGCCGCTGGACGCGCCCAAACGCCCGGTCGAAGTCGCCGGCCCGCCCCGCCGTGAACCGCTCCGAATGAAGCGGCCACGGCCGCGGCCGCCTGCTCAGATCTGCAGCGGTTCCTGCTCAATCACAGCCGACTTCGCCGCAGCGTCGCTCGCCTCCTCCACGGTCTTGTCGGCCCATGCCTTGTAGGCCTCGTCGTCGGAGAACGGCGCGCTCGAGAGCAGCCACTTCACCTCACCGGTCCCCTTGCATCGCTCGGCAAGGGTGAGCTCCCAAGTGATTTCTGCCGAGCCGGACACTTTGTCCTCGAGCTGGTCCGGCCAAGTGTTGCCACGCTCCTTCACCTGCGCCACGTGAATCCTTTGCTGGACCTTTCCGTTTTTGCAGGTGGCGGTCTCGTTGGCCACCGCCCCCCAGATGAAGGTCTCGCCGCCCCGGTCGAAGGCCTTGTAGCGAATGGCTGCCATGGCATCGCTCCCAGGCTCATCTCCGAGCGCCATGAGGGTCATTCGCGCCTGCTCCACCGCCTTGACCTTCAAGGTAGGTGCCACCTTTCGGATGGTTTCTGTCGCGACCTGCGCTGCGGCGGCGTCGATGCCTTCGGGTGTGCCCACCCGAGCGGCGTCGGCAAAAGCTGCGATGATGTTCGCCTGTGCCTCCGCATCGTCCGTAGACTGGGCGAGGGTCTCCAGTCGAGCCACCGCGCCTCCCCCCGCACTGCGCGCATACGTCTCCAGCACTGCGAAAAACCGAAGGCGGTCGTCGCCGAGGCCCTTGTCGAGCTCCGCCGACAGGATCCCCTGGACCGCAGGCACCCGGCAGGTGGTGAGCGCACGGTACCAGCGATCCGACCAGAACTTCTCTCCGAGGGTGGTTGCACGATCCACGAAAAACACCTGAACTTCGGGACTGTCACTGCATGCTTCGCCAAGCGCACGCACGGTCCGCGCCCGTTCATCCGCTTCCAGGCCATCCATCCAGGCTGCGACCGGTTCGGCGGCCCCCACTCGAATGGCCATCACAGCGGCCTGATTGGCGTCGTCGCCTCCCAGAAGACGCGGGAGGGTCTCGGCGGCAATCGCCTTGGCCGCGTTTGCATCACAGTTGGCCAGCTGAACAAACGCCCGGGCAGACCCGACAGGTGTGGCCTCGGCGGTTTCCTTGGCGAGCTGTGCCGCATCACAGTCCTGGGCCGAAGCAAGAGATGACAGTAGAACCAGAAGAAAGCTGGGCATCAAACCACTCAAGTCAAAAAGGGAAGGAAGGTCGATCGGCAGCCAGCGGGGCGCTGGTGCTTCGGCGCACTCCCCAAGTGCGTATCATTCTCGGGACGTTCGTTGAGACACATCGAGCCGTCCATCTGGCATCGCGTTGACATCTGTGGGCAAACAAGACACTAAGCTCGATGCAAACCTGATTCGGAGACCAACCGTGGATGCCCAACGCTTTTTTCTACTTGCCTTCCTCACAGGCTGTGGCGCCGGCAGTGGACAGGTCGAGTACAAGGTCGACGACCTCAACGGCTCGGCTGACCTCAACAACGCCTCTGGTGACGGAAGTGGTGTGGAGGATGGCGAAGCCGGAGACTGGAGCGGCGCATCGCTCGTTGTAGAAGCTCCTCTCTCTGGTGAGGTGCTCCCCTACGACCAG
>CAJWOS010000632.1 GCA_913044235.1 uncultured Pseudomonadota bacterium | reverse complement strand
GAAGACGTGACCGCGCCTCCAACGGATGACGGCGTAGGCGACTGATTGTCCACCGTCACGGTCCTTGTCAGCGCACTGCTCTCGAAGGGCCGGCGGGTTCGGTTCCCCGCTCGGCTCAGTGTTTTCCCCGCTCGGCTCAGTGTTTTCCCCGCTCGGCTAAGTGTTGGTGCGCTCCTCGTGGGCGCCGGAGCGCTGGTGCCTCTGCAGTCCGGGTGTGGCGCCCGCTGTACGGGTGTGGGATGCGCTGAAGAATACGGTGCTTCGCGCATCGGGGTCCACTTCGGTTCGGTGGTCGACCGCATCGGCCTCCAAAACCCGCGTCGCAGCAACGCCTCCATCGTGGGCGACCGGGCAGCCGGGGTAGACTGGTCTGTCGAAGTCGTCGACCAGCGGCTGTGGGTGGGCATGCCCGACCTGGGCGAGGTGCGCAGCTACACCCTGGGGGCCGGCGACCGACTCGAGCACACCGACCACGATGGCCGCTTCTTCTCCAACCTCGGAGACGACCGATTCGGAGCCAGTATCCATCGGCTGGGAGATGCGGACGGGGATGGAGGACTCGACATGGTGGTCACCGCTCCCCTTCGCTCGCCCACAGACTTGATGCGCGAAGCCGGCGCAGTCTACATCTTGCCCGAGCCCATCCTCGACGAGGGCACAGGAAACCTCGACACCAACCCCGTGCGCACGATCACCGGTCCCCAGAGCGGAGCCCGGTTCGGGGAGTCGATGGCGGTGTGTCCGGACATGGACGGCGACGGACGGCCTGAGCTTCTGGTCGGAATGCCCTGGTACGACCACCAGCCCTCGCGTGCGGCGACGGTCTACCTCGCAGGCGCCGCCGCTTTGGTGCTGAGCACTACCTACCCCACGGTCGGAGGCACCCGTTCCGTAGACGATGCCGAGATCTGGACCGGTAGCGATGATGGCGCCCGTGCCGGAACCGCACTCGCCTGCACCGACGTGATCGGCGACGCATCGCCCGACCTCATCATCAGCGCGCCCTATGCGGATGGAGACCATGAAGGCGAAGGTGCGATCTACATCATCGACGGCAGCACCCGCCGCGCGGGGGAGCTTTCAGTGGTCGCCGATCGCGTCTTGTCTGGGGCCTCCGACAATGGATGGCTGGGCTGGTCGATGGCCACTGGTGATCTCAATGGCGATGGTCGGACCGACCTCCTGGCGGGCTCGCCTGGGCACACACTTTCGGTGAGCGGCGAAGTCAGCCGCCCTCAGGGGCTCGCACTCGTGTGGGACGGTGCGGATCTGGAAGCAGGCCTCAACGACACCGCACGATTTCGGATTGCCGGTGTGGCCGAAGGGGATGCTGTCGGTCGGACCGTCGAAGTGGTCGATCTGGACGCCGACGGCTTCGATGACCTCCTGGTCGGAGCACCACGGCTCGTGGTCAACGAGGCCTACGATGCCGGGGCCCTGTTCGTGTACCGCGGCCAGCCTGACCATGCCGGACTTCGCGCACAGCTCGACACTCGGGATGCCACCTACTGGTGGGAGGCTGAGCGTGACTATTTGCAGACCGGAGGCACGCTCGCCGTGGGCGACCTGAATGGCGATGATCTGGCCGACCTGTTGCTCGTCCATCGCCGCCAGCCTGGGTAGGCGCACCTCTCCACGCCGCAGCCCAAAGAGGCCACAGTGCCCCGCGCATGGATGCCCGTCCTACTGGCCGTGTTCCTGGACCTGGTCGGCTTCGGCATCGGCATCCCATGGCTCACCTTCTACGCCGAGACCTTTTCGGCAACCGCCTTCCAGGTCACATTGCTGATGGCCTGCTACTCGCTGGCGCAGTTTCTCTGTGCACCAGTCTGGGGAGCGCTCTCCGACCGGCTGGGGCGGCGACCGGTGATGTTGTTCAGCATCGCTGCAACCGCACTGGGTCTGGCCGGGTTCGCCAGCGCCACGGCGCTCTGGCAGTTGTTTTTGTTTCGCAGCCTGCATGGGATGGCAACGGCCAACATCTCCACGGCTCAGGCCTGCGTGGCCGATCTGACCCCGCCCGAGAAGCGGGCGATGGGCATGGGCTTGGTCGGCGCCGCGTTCGGCGTGGGCTTCACCGTTGGACCGCTCATCGGTGGAGAGCTGTCAGCATGGGGGTACGCCGCACCGATCTGGTTCGCTGCAGCATTGTCAGTACTGAACTTTGTGCTGGCACTGGCCATGTTGCCTGAGACTCGTCTCGCGCACCCCACCGAGCGCTTTCGCGAGCGAAGCATTCATCCAATTGCATGGCTTCGCGTGCTCCAACATCCCGTCGTGGGGCTGTACACTCTCCTCACGTTCGTTCTCACCATGGATTTTGGAATGATGGAGAGCACGTTCACGCTCTTCGCCGAGCATCAGCGACACCTCACCGCATCCAGCGTGGGGCGTATGTTCGGCGTAGCGGGTGTCGTGATGATCCTCGTGCAGGCCGGGCTCATCAGACGACTCGTGAAGCGCTTTGGCGAAGCCTCTCTCGTACCGGCCGGTCTCGTATTGCTCGCGGTCGGCCTCACCCTGCTTCCCTTGGCGCACCCTACGCTGCCGATGGTCTCCGTGTTCTGTCTGATGGCGGTTGGTCAGGGCATCTCCAATCCCAGCCTCCAGTCCCTGATCTCCAGAGGAACCGCGGAGCATGAGCAAGGCTTTGTGCTGGGCACGAACCAGTCGCTGAGCGCGCTCGCACGAGTGGTCGGGCCCACGGCCGGCGGTGCGCTCTACGCGGGTGTGGGACCTTCGGCACCCTTCCGGGTCGGCGCCGCGGTGGTCGCCGGCTCGGTCGGACTTACAGTGCTCGCCATCCGCAGGCGAGCGTCGGCACTGGAAAGCTCCTGAAGCCAGGGATCTTCCGGCCACCGGTTCAATCCCCGTCGAAGTCGCTGCTCCGCCTTTTCGACCAGTCCAGCCTTCCAGAGCTTCTCGACCATCAGCCCCAGCTGTGCAGGACTGTTTGGAAGGGGTTCGGGGTCGGTCAGTCTGGCAAGGCGCGCCACTTCAGGGGTGCTGCCCGTGAGATCCCTCAGCTTCCGCAACGCCCGCCGCGCGAGGTCATTGCGCCGCATGCGGTGCGCTTCTTCCACAATGGCCACCAGACCGTGACTGCTACCAGCCACCATGTCGAGCGCACGTGCCTCGAGGGCAACACGCGCTTCGCCCTCGAGTACGCGAGACTCCTTGAGAAAGGTCCGGGCACGACTGGTCTTCATGTTCTGCAGCAACCAAGGAGAGAGCAACACGGCCAACACAGCCACAAATGCTGGAAACATCCACGGCGCCAGCTCGATTCCCAGGATCGACAAAACCCCCGAGAGCGCTTCAGAAATGCCGCCCATGCCGCCCATTTTGGTTCTCCACGAGGCTCTGTCCGACTCTATCGGACCGATACCCTTCGATATGCACACATTGTCATGTCTCCAACCCATGCACTGCCAGGTCGGTCGCGAAGGGGGTACGCTCTGTGTTCCGGAGGCACGATGGCCCCCTCAAAGAGCCAGTCATTGATCATCGCGCTGTTTTTTGGCTGCGGCCAAGACTACGGCGTCAAAGCGCGCACTGAGATCGAGCCCCCTGGAGACACGGGGGGTCCTCGTGCACCACTGGAGTACAACGGCTCGGCGTTTGCCGACTGGTGCCCGGAAGAAGACTCCCTGCCCATCACCGCCAGCTTGAATGAAGAGTGTGCCAAAGAGGTGGTCACCGGCACCCTGGAGACCGTGATCGAGTGGCAGATCGGAACCTGGTCCAACTACGGCGAGTACAGCCAGATTGTCATGGCACCCGCAGTTGGACAGCTCGACGACGAAAACGGCGACGGTGTGGTCACCCGAGAAGATGTTCCCGACATCGTGGTCATCACCGACGACGAAGGCGAGACCCCCTTCAAGAAAGGCGTCCTGCGGATCATCCCGGGAGACG
>CAJWOS010000631.1 GCA_913044235.1 uncultured Pseudomonadota bacterium | reverse complement strand
CGCCAGACCAGCCCACGGGTGGACGCACCGTGCACGCAAGCAAGCCACAGCCGTCGCTCGGCTGGGGAGAGGGCACGCGGCGTGTCCGAGGGCCGCACATACCGCTCGCAGAACTTGATCATCGTGTCTGGCGCCGGCAGCGCCCGCCCTGTTCCGACTCTTCCTCCGGAGTCGCTATGGGATCCGAGGGCCGTCCGGTCGAGACTCGCTGCCCGAAGACCCGGACCTCTTCGAGCGAGCCCTACGCACGCTGCAGCGGCTGCCTCCCGAAGAGGTGGCCGAAGGCGCTCGAGTTGGCTTGGCACCGGGCCTTGTGGACATGGCGTTGGAGCGACTCCGTCGCGATTGGTGGGTTCCTGCTGCCAGTGGTCTCTCGCCTCGCGCTCGTCAGTTCATCGAGTCGTGGCAACCAACGGAGTCCATCCCCACAGCAACCGGCGATCTGGTGGCACTTTTAGAGCGCTCGCCCAAAGCCACGCTCTTCGCCATGACCACGGGTGGTGGCTCGCTGGTCAACGACGTGGTGGCACCCGTCCAGGATGCCCTCTTCGCCGCGATGCTCCGGGATGCATCCAACCATCCGGAGCTGCTTCGGGCACTGTGTGGCGTGGTGGCCGACGGCGCCCCGGCCGGAGCGGCAGTCGCAACGGTATTGGCCGGGCTCCCGTCTCCCGACCCCGAAACGGCTGCCAGCATCCAACGCGCGAGGGACACCCTGGGCAGCCCCGCGGCCCCACGTCCGCTCCAGCTGCCCGCCGTGCCTCCGGGGCGCATTCCCGGCAAGACCGCCCTGCCGACTCCGAACGTTTCCGTGGAGGCTGTCACACTTCCTCCTTCTGGTCGCGCCACACTTGGCATCGGCTGGCTCCGAACCCTGCTCGGACTTGGCCTGACCGTAAGTGCCCTCGGCTTCGCGCTCCGTTCTGGCCGGCAGCTCCGGCGCTGGCCCAGCCTGCTCTTCGGCATCGGCTTGTTCAGCCTTGCCGACGGGCTGCTCGATGTCACTCGGTTCGCTCCCCCCGCCTCCAACCATCCGCTCTTCCAGTTCATCGCACAATCCGGGGTGGAGCTGCACCCAAAACCAGGCGCAGAAGGGCACATGTACACAGGGGGCGGCTCCATGCGCCACACCACGGTTGAGGTCGATCCGCCCCGCAACCAACACCGCGTGGTGTTTCTGGGTGCCTCCTCGGTACATGGCTCCCACTACCTGGCCGAAGAAGCCTTCCCCGCGATGGTTGCCGCACTTCACCCGCAGATCGAGGCCATCAACTTCGGCGTGGGCGGCGCCACTTCGGCTGGTGTGGCCGCTGCCGGACAGAGCGCGCTTCAGCTGAAGCCCGATGCACTCGTGGTGATGTATGGCCACAACGAAGTGGCACAGTTCACGCGACTTGCCGTGTACCAACACACCTCGGCACACCTCCTTCGCAGTCGCTTGATGCTCTCCCGCAGCGCCATCTACCGATGGCTCCACACACTTGTGCCTGTGGAGGCCTCGGCCGCACCTCCTGGAGATCTGTATCGCACCCTCTCGCCCCAGCGCGCAGAGGTGGCGGACCTCACGCAGCTCGCCGTGCGACACCTCCGACTGCAGATCGGTGGGCTCCTGGCTGAAGCCCGTGAGCGTACGGTCCCTGTGTTCGTGGTGCTGCCCCCCACAAACCTCCGCTTCGCCCACCTCGAAGCCTTTGACACGCCGGGGCCCGGAGACGCAGCAGACTTGGACCGCTTGCGCCGTGAAGCCGAGGCTGCAGTCGACAGCGGAGACAGTCCCCTCGCCACCAGGCTGCTGCAACAGGCCATCGATCGGAGCGCCTCTCCGCGTGAGATCGTCACGCCGATTCGCGAGGAACTGATCCGTGTCGCCCATCAGCACAACGCGACGGTGCTCGACGCAGCGACTTGGATGACCGCCCATGCCCCCGATGGCGTCACCCCCAGCGGCCTGTTCTGGGACGACGTGCATCCAACTGCAGAAGGGCACAATGCACTCGCTCGGTTGGTCGGGCCTGCTCTCCTGACCCACCTTGAGCCCAGCACCCACCGATGATCCCCGCCCGCATCGTGGTCGCGCCCGACAGCTTTGGTGGATGGAAGACTGCCAGCGAGATTGCCGAGCGAATCGCCACCCCCCTCCGCGCCGCAGGGCTCCGCGTGGTCACTCGCCCCATCAGCGACGGTGGCGAAGGGCTCCTCGATGTCTTGCAGTCAGCCTCGCTCCTCGACCGAGTCGAGCATCGGCAGGCCTACGGGCCCCATGGTGAGCCCCGAGGCGGACTCATCGGTTGGCGACAAGCTGTACCGATCATCGAGAGCAGCACTTGGCTTCGCACCCTCGCGCGCCCGCATGCACCATGGTCTGCAAGCTCAGCCGGTCTCGGGCACGTCGTCGCCAGCCTGCTCGACACACCGGGCACCATCGGTCTCGGCGGTTCATCGACGGTGGACATGGGCCTGGGATTTCTGCGTGCGGTCGGTGCGCGACTCCTCGACCGCCGAGGACGCCCCATCGATGGCACCGCGCGCTCTCTATGGTCTCTCCACCGCATCGAGGTATCGCCCGGCTTGCTCCACAACTGGACCGTCTGGAGCGATGTCTCTACACCCATCGAGCGCGGCGCTGTCGCCTACAGTCCACAGAAGGGCGTAGCACCCGATCACCTTGCATACCTGGCATCCGGCTGGGCCCATGTGGTGAACGTATGGGAACGCTGGCGAGCCTCTCATGCACTGCCGAGGCACACCATTGGTCACCTGGGTGGCGGTGCAGCAGGCGGCCTGGGATACACGCTGATGCAGCTGGGGGCACACCTGAAGCTGGGAGCCCCCACGCTCACCGCCCTCCTCCTTCCAGACCTGTGCGCTGACGACCTGGTGATCACCGGCGAAGGCTGTCTCGATGCCACGACGGGGGAATCCAAAGTAGTGGCCGCCGTCGCCCTCGCCTGCGAACGGCGGCAAGCAGCGCTCGTGCTCGTCGTGGGCTCAGTCGGCTCCGGCGCGCCAGACTTCGGAGACATCCTGGTCTGCGCAGACGCAGCCCGAGCGAACGCCACCGCATCCAGCAGTCGAGACACTGCGTTCATGCACACGATACAGGTACTCGTGGAGCGACTGAGCGGCTCTACGCGAGACCAATCTCCACAAGCCGCTCGCGAAGGAAGGCGTAGCCAGTGATGTCAGGCTCAGGCTCTGGAAAGTCGCTGCCTCGGCACGAGTCAAACACCCGCAGGATGGCCTCCGGCCGAGGGTGAACGAAGAAGGGCATACTGAAGCGCTCCGAGCGGTCCTCGGATGGGTTCACCACACGGTGCGTGGTGGCATCCAGCACCCGGTTCGTCACGCGTCCCAGCATGTCGCCCGAGTCCATGAGGATTTCTCCCGGCTCGGCGTTGACTGCCATCCAGCGTCCGTCTCGCCGCAGGATTTCCAGCCCCGAGTGCGAGGAGGTGACCAGCAGAGTGATGAGGTTGATGTCTTCGTGGGCAGCAGCACGCACCGCCCCCTCCACCACCGGGCAGCGGCGACGGCCTAGCGCTCGTCGCGCTGCTGCCGGCGCTGTGGTACCAGCTGCGCGAGACCAGGCGCTTCGTTGCGCTCCGGCCACGCTTTGCGCTGCTGCACGCCGAGCTGGACAAGCTCGATGCGCTGCCTATGGTCAAGGGCCCTGCGAAGCTCGACCCAAAGTACAGCAATGGCACCGGCCGTGTCATTTGCAATCTCTGGTGCAGCGCTCATCATGCACAGAAAGATAAGCAACCGCACGTGCCGCTCAACAAGAAGCCCTCCACCGACGCGTCGGCCGAGGACTGCAGCAGGGCGGGCGTGAGGACCGGGATGTACTTGGAGGATCCGCCGTCGGCCGAGCAGTGCTCGATGATGTCGTCGAAGACGCAGAGCGCCGCCGCGCCGAGCGCCGCGACGAAGCGCCGGCC
>CAJWOS010000630.1 GCA_913044235.1 uncultured Pseudomonadota bacterium | reverse complement strand
AGCTCGACCAGGACGGCGACGGCTTCACCGAGCTCACCGGTGACTGCGACGACCTCGATGCCAATGTGCATCCCGAAGCGCAGGAGGTCTGCTACAACGGCATCGACGACAACTGCAACGGCGTCGAGGATGAGGAGGAGGCCACGAGTGGGCGCGTCTGGTACGCCGATCTCGACGGCGATGGCTTCGGCGACAACGGCATCACCATCGAGGCCTGTGAACAGCCTGACGGCTACGCGGAGAACAAGTGGGACTGCAACGAGTCCGACGCCGCGATCAACCCGGCGGCCGACGAGATCTGCGACTATGTCGACAACGACTGCGACGGAGAAGTGGACGAGACGACCTCCGTCGATGCCTCGATCTGGTACCCCGACCGCGACGGGGATGGCTACGGCGACGCCGATGCGCCCTTCTCAGCCTGCGAGGCCCCCGTCGGCTACGTTGCTGATGGCGGCGACTGCAACGACAGCGACCCCGGGATGAGTCCCGACCGCACCGAGGTGTGCACCACCCCCCTCGACGAAGACTGCGATGGGTCGATCAACGACCTGGACGCCTACGGCTGCACCGACTTCTACGGCGACCTGGACGGCGATGGCTATCCGGGCACCGTGGCCTGCCTGTGCGAAGCCGAGGCCCCCTATACCGACACCGAAGCCACCGACTGCGACGACACCCGCTCCGATGTCTACCCAGGGGCGGTCACGACGGCGCGCTTTGCGACGGAGGACTGCGGTACTGATCGGTCGATCGACCTGTCGAGTCCCGACGCCACAATTATGAGTGATGCGCGATACCGGGGTCGACTGTTTGCTGTGGAGCAGCTGCGTGCGGATGGAGTGCCCGGCGTGTTGGCACTGGCTGAACGTGTCGCCGCAGCGTGGCTAGACGGACCCCTGCTCGAACAGACCACTCTCGCCGATGTCCGCTTCCGCTTCCCGAGCCCCGGTGTGGGCCAGTATGGCTACATGGTGTCGGCCATCAGCGATCTTGACGGTGACGGCACACGCGACTTTGCCTGGGGCTGGACCGGCGACGAGACGCATCCATCGGGGATGTACTTCTTCTCCGGTGCGGCCTCCGGTGATCTGACCCTCGACGATGCCATTGGCTTCGTGGGGGTCCAGATCGACACCGGCTCGTTGTGGTACCGGCGAGTCCTCGCGACCGCGGACTTCGACGGCGACGGTCAGCACGAAGTCTACATCCGGGACACCGAGCAGGGGCCCACCCTTGTGCAGCCGGGACTGGCCACCACGGGAACAGCGGAACACCTCGGGGTTCCCGAGGTGGGTGGCACGATCGGCATCGACGGCAGAGCGTTCGATGTGAACGGTGACGGCCAGATGGACCTCGTCCTCTCTGGGCACCAGTCGGCGCTGGAGCCAGGGTTCATGGAAGACCGACCCGAGGTACCCGACGCGACGGTTAATGCGGAAGTCTCTGGCTCGGTCCTCGTCTATGAGGGGCCACTCACAGACGGGCTCGGACCGGTCTACTGGGTCTACGGATACCGGGGAACCCTGGGAAGTGACGACAGCGACTTCGCCTTCTTTGACCGCAGCGGAGACGGCATTCCTGACCTGCTGATGAGCCGCAACTGGGAGCGGTACCTGACGCCCGGAGCTGGTGCGGTCTGGGGCCTCGATGGGCCCATCGAGACGACCATGGACGGAGACGACTGGGCCAGCATCTGGGACGCCGAGCTGTGGCTGAGTGGTGTGGAGAAAGAAGAGGGCATCCAGTACCTGCACCCCCTCACCGACATCACCGGCGACGGGAAGGCCGATCTGCTGGTGCGGGCCTACCAAGACGACAACCGCGACGGCAACAGCTACTTCCTCGACCGGTTTGTCGGCGGCCACCAGCGCATCACCGATCTTGGCCGTGTGATGCAGGACGTCTTCATCGCACACGCCGACACCATTCCGGATCAGAACGGTGATGGCGTCGATGAGTTGATGCTGAGTGTCTACAACCGAGAGGACTACGGGTACGACTTGTTTCTGTACTTGGGGGACGCACCATGAAGAGGTACATCGCGATGGTTCCCGCACTCTTCGTACTTGGTGCATGCGGCCAGGACTCGAGCTTTACCAAGCTGCTCGAGCCCGAACCTTCGGCAGAAGACACGAGCGCGCCACCGGTGGAAGCAGCGGATGATGTCGTCCCTGAGGTGCCCGAGACCTGTCCAGACGCGCTCTACAGTGCGCAGCTGGCCACCGTGGATGAGGCGTGTCGCAACGATCCACCCACGTGGCGGTACACACCGGTCATCGAATGGAAGATGGACGCCTTCGACGAGTTCCCCGAAGCCGTGGAATCCATGGGCACCCCGGTGGTTGGCCACTTCACGGATGATGACGGAGATGGTGCGCTCGGAAGCGCCGGCGACATTCCCGACGTCGCGGCCTTGTTCTTAGATGGCATGGGAGAAAACGACTGCGGCAACAACACGCACGGTAGTGTGCTGCGCTTGATCTCGGGTGACGGGACCGAGGTCCACTGGTCCGTCCGCGAAGTGATTCACGAAGGTGAGGTATGGCTCTTTGGAAACACGGGCATATCGGCGATCGGAGACATCGATGGAGACGGAGAGCCCGAGATTGTTACCCAGCTCCACCGAGAGCGAGGCGAAGTCGAGACCACCGTGGCGGCCTTTGACCGACATGGCAACGTCGAGTGGGTGACCGAAGACCCCGGCAGCAGCAACTGCTGTTTCGCCCCGTGGTCGGTGGATTCCGCAAAGACGGTGATCGGGATCTGGGACCTGGACCAAGATGGAGTGCCAGAGGTCTTTGGAGGCTCCAAGGTCTACTCGGGCGTGGACGGCACCCGGGTGCTGCCAGACTTCGAGCATGGTGGCTTCGACGTTGCCGTGGTGGATCTGGAAAAGGATGGAACCAACGAAATCATTACGCCAGAGGGGATCTTCGAACAGGATGGGACGGCTCGATGCAACTTCGGGGTGTCGACCACTGCGAGGAACAGCTTCCGCTTTATTGCGGTGGCAGATCTGGACGGCGATGGACGTGGTAATCCTGTGGTGACCGGCGATGGCTCCGTGCACACCTTCGATGAGCGCTGCCTGCTGTTCGGTCGCGCCCATCTGGACGATGGCGGGGCTGGTGGATCTGCGACCATCGCAGACTACGACGGCGACGGGATGCCGGAGATCGGAACGGCGTCATCCGACACCTACTATGTCTTCGAGGGAGATGGCACCCCACTCTGGCGGCATCCCGTCACAGATCAGTCCTCCAACGTGACGGCGTCGAGCGTCTATGACTTCGAAGGCGATGGCTACGCCGAAGTGGTCTACGCTGGAGAAGAAAACCTCTGGGTATTCGCCGGGTATGACGGCACACCACGCCTGGTCGACAGCAGTCAGGACTCTTGTACGTACGCGGAGTACCCGGTCACGGTGGATGTCGATGGCGACGGACAGGTCGAGATCGTCCTGCAAGACGCGAACGGCATCCGCGTGGTCGGCGATCGGGACAACGGCTGGGTGCCCGCCCGGCAGGTCTGGAACCAGCACGCCTACTCCATTACCAACGTAAACGACGACCTGTCCATCCCCACCTACGCCGAGCCCAACTGGCCCGAGTACAACAGCTTCCGCTCCGCCGACCTGCGCATCAACGATGGCCAGGGCGCTCTGCTCGTCGATGCTTACCCGCTCATCGTCGACATCTGCGAGATCGAGTGCCGCGAGGGCACGGTCCAGATCGTCTTCCAGGGGGCCAACCAGGGCCTGGCCGATGCCGGCGACGGCATGCTGCTCTCGCTGTACGCCGAGCAGGCCGATGGCAGCCGCACCCTGCTGCAGACGCTCGACACCGAGACCATCCTGCGCGCCGGCTACACCACCGAGGGCTACCCCCTCGAGCTGGCCATGACCGACATCCCCACCGGCTCCCTCATCCCCGTCG
>CAJWOS010000629.1 GCA_913044235.1 uncultured Pseudomonadota bacterium | reverse complement strand
CCTCCAGGCTGGGCTCGAGGTCGATGCCCGCCTGCACTGCTTCGGCGTGCGCCGCGAGGAGCTTTTCTTCCACTGCCACTGCGGCCGCTTCAAGGTGCACCATGACCCGCGCCCATTCCCGATCCTGGATGACGTTGTCGCGGGTCAGGGTGTGCTCGAGTCCGCGAGACTGCACCTTGAAGGAGAGGAACCCCAGGCGTTGTTCGTGCGGCCCGAGGCATGCTGGATCGGTCGTGGACAGAAGCGTCAATCCACCGTTGTACCAGCGATAGGTGGGCGTTTTGCTGATCCCAGCGAGGATGTCGATTCCATCTTTACAGTGATGAACAGTCCACTCCGCGTCGGGCAGGTCGAGGGGGCGCGTGATGGTGCGGACAGGTGGTGGTGCTGTGGTCGCGAAGGCAGCGAAAGGATCTGAAGACTGGGATGAGGGGGCCAATCGAGGGATGGACTGGAGCCCGAGGGAAGTGTCGTCAAAGACCACGGGGATGGAGCAGTGCTCGCACCAGAACGAGAGCGCGCCTTCAATGTCGCGCTGCCACCGACTTCGCTGCGCGCTGGTGATGTGCTTGTAGAGCGTCACCGAGGTCCCTCGGACTGGTTCTTCGACGCGGATTTTGTGAAAGCTGCGGTCTGGATGGAAGATCAACTCCCAGCCGCTCCCGTGGCGTCCCGTGCGGACGTGGACGGCCTCAGGGCCAATCGCGAACACCGAGGTGAACCCGATCCCGAACCGTCCAATCTTGGTCAGATCGCCGGCTTTCGACGACGCAAACATTCGAGTGAGCTCGTGGTCGATCACGTGCTCGTCCATCCCCTCACCAAAATCGCGAATGGAAATGGCGAGCGTGCCGTTGCACTCTTCTCGCGCGGTGTACCCGAGGGAGATCTCGACCCGGGGGCTGCCTGCATCGATGCTGTTCTGAACTAGTTCACGCAAGCAGTCCAGAGGCCGCGCGAACTGCCGAACCAGGTTGTCGAGGGCCGAGTCGAAGCGACCCGCCGACCTGCTCGGCCCAGGCAACGACACGCGGGATCAGTACAAGCTGAGTGTGGGCACGTACAGCGGGCCAAGCGGCAGGGGGGCCAGCGAGAACAGCTGCGTGGTGACACTCATCATGTCGGTGACCTTGGGCGAATCGATAGCGTCGATGAGGTCCTTCCGGTCGCCATTGGCGGAGGAAGGCAGGACGCCAACGGCCTGAACCGCCGCGGAGAGGCGCTCCAAGAAGTCGTCTTCATCGCCGTCGTCGTCGAGCAATACGACCTCGAGGCCGTGGCCTTCACCCAGGACCGCGTCAAACGCCTCGGCCATGCGCGGAAGGTTGACCTCGGGATCGCCGTCTCGATTCATGTCATACCGGAGCACGAGTGCTGCATCTTCGCGGTTGGCGAGGGGACGTGCCAAAGCGTCGAACAGCGTGCGCATTTCCTCTTCGCTGGACCAATCGGGCCAAACGAGCAGTCGGAAGCGGGCCCGGGTGACGATGGGCCATGGCTCGACGCCGTTGGTGGCTCGGAGCAACCAGTCCTCGGTGATGACCGCCGGCGTGCCACACTCCTCTGCCAGAGCCTCCACCATCTGGTCCCCTTCGTGTCCGGTGGGGGTCCAGCCATCCACGGTGCCCACGAGCCGGATGAGCTCGCCGGGCGTGCCGCTGGCTTCCGCCACCTGCACATCCGCCCAGCCGCCATTGAGTCCGGGTGTGATGCGTTTTGTGAGCTCCAACACAGCCGAACGGGCCTCTTCCGCGGCAATCCCGCCATTTTCGGAGTCGGCAAACACCACCAGAGTGGTGTCGTCCATTGGGCCAAAGCCCACCAGGAAGCGTGCCATCGCACTCAGCCAGCCGGTCTCATCATTGTGGACAGGTCGGAGGAGGTAGCGAGTGCCCCGCGCTCCTGGGAGCGGCAGCTTCTGTGTACGGAGCACCTCGGCGTAGGATGCCTTGCCCAGAGCGCGCAGCCCGTTGAGTCGGCCATTTGCTTCCGCGATGCGACGCAAGTGGGTGAGCAGGGAGCTCGCCCGGCGTTCGATCTCGCTCGTGAGCTCGGCCCAGTCTCCGCCAAGGTTTTCCAAGGCGTACATGTGCGGACCACTGGCGAAGCCTTCGAGGGCGGCGCGCACCGGGCGGATGCTGTCGCCGTGCGCTGCCAGGAGTGCTTCGAGTCCCTCCGCGGTGAGATCTTGATGTCCAGAGGCATCCAGTGCTTTTGCAGAGTCTGCATGCAGGGCGACCCGGTCGGCCTCCAGTACTTCTACTGCGCTCTGCCAGGCATCGATGTCGAGGTTTGCGGCAACCCGAGATCGGGCGTCTGGTACTGCCAGGACTTCGTAGCCCTGGTTGTGCAGCTGCCAGCCGAGATCTTCCACCGCTGCAGCATCCCGCGCCGCCTTGAAGCCGCCCGCAGACAGGACTGCGTCGCGAAGCAGGCTGAAGTTTCCTGGGCGAAGCTGGTGGGCCGGCTTGAGCGGAACGGCCTCTCGGTCCAAGACCCAGGCGGTCTCGGACTCACCTGCAATTGCGCGAGCCAGCGGTGTTCCGAGCGATTCCAGTGAGTGCTCCAAGCTGCCCATGACCGCCAGAAGCTGTCCCGGTCGGTCGCGATGGGCGCGGATGTGGAGCTCCGCGAGGTCGGGGAAGGGGAGGGTATGGTCGTCGACGAAGAGAAGCACCTGACCTCTGGCAGCGTCGACCCCGGCCTGCAGCGCAGCGCCGCACGTCGCGCCCGGCGTGGCAAGCAACTGAGACGGCTGGCTGAACGACAGGTTTTCGAGCTGTGCGTTGAGCGTGCCGTCTCCTCGATCCACCAGGATCACTTCAAATGTGCCGGGTGGAAGGACCTGCCCGAACAGGGCGGAGAGGGTGGAGGTCACGGCGTCGAATGAGGCCTTGGAGTGGACCACGACCGAAAGCCAGGGTGTGTCCGATCCGAATGCCTCTTGGTGTGTATGCAGCAAGTGAAGGTCGGCGTAGTGGGAAAACCGGGTCGCGGCAAACGAGTCATAGGAAACGACGGCGTAGGCGGCGTCGAGGTGACCGGCACGGTTCTCTTGCAGGGCCGCGATGTAGGCGGCCAGCAGGGACGGGAACCATGCGTTGCGACCGACCTGAGACAGGGCGCTTGCCCGGAGCGCCAGCCCTGCATCCCAGCATTGGGGTGGGCGGGTTCCGTCGCGGGCTGGATCGACCACATGGCGGATGCCATCGCCTGTGGAAAGACTCACATTGCAGGTGAGGAATTCGACATTTGGGTTCTGAGCAAAGTGGTCCACCACCGCCTGAAGCTGATCCGAGTCGTACAGCGCATCAATGCGACGGAGAACGACCGGCGCGTTGCCAATCACCTCCGCGAGTGCGGCGAGCGCATCTCCGAGGACGAAGGAGCGGCCGCGAACGACCGTGGCGTGGTCGATGCTGCCGATGGAGCCATCGATGGTGGTGTCGAGCAGAAAGAGTCGCGCGTTCAGGCCTTCTGGAACGACGAACTGCCGTATGGCTGGAGCGACATCAGCGGACGACGCAATGGGAACGACAACAGCAAGCTCGAAATCGGGACTGGTCAAGACAGAGACTCCTCGGCGCAACAGCGGGTGTGCGTGGGGTGTACGCGTCCGCTGGAAGCCCTGGAAGCAGGGGGCGCTTCAGCGCACCAAGTGGGACAGCAGGTTGTAGCTTTCGGTTTCCGCAGGCGCGAGCTCGCCGTCGGCGGCGATCAGCTCCTTGTGGGTACCGGTCTCGACGATCGCCCCTTCGTCGATGACCACGAGCCGGTCGAGTGCGGCGATCGTGGACAGGCGATGGGCCACGACCAGGGTTGTGCGCCCCGCCCGCGCTCTTCGAAGCGTCGCCTGGATCGCCGCCTCGGTGCGGCTATCGAGCGCGCTGGTGGCTTCATCAAGGATCAGCACCCGCGGCTCGGCGAGCAGCGCGCGGGCGA
>CAJWOS010000628.1 GCA_913044235.1 uncultured Pseudomonadota bacterium | reverse complement strand
CGGTTCGTGAAGGCCACTCGGGTATTTACGCTTGCGGAGAGTCTCGGTGGTGTGGAGAGCCTCATCGAGCTCCCAGCGGTGATGACCCATGCGAGTGTTCCGCCCGACATCCGCGCGGCGATCGGACTGCCCGACGGGCTCATTCGTCTCAGCATCGGTGTCGAGTCACTCGATGACCTCCAAGCCGACCTCGACCGCGCGTTCCACGCGGCCCGCGGCTGAGAGCCGTGAGCCTGCGCCTGGCTTACCTCGTCGGTGCGCCGGGCGTGCCCGTGCAAGGCCCCTCTGGCTGCAGCGCCCACGTCCGTGCTCTGGCGACGGCCTTTTCCTCGATGGCGGACACGCGGGTCTATGCCGCGCGAAAGTCTGACCATCGGGGGGTGTTCGGCGAAGACTTGCCGGCTTGGGTGGGCGGTGTGCCGGGCTGGCCGTCTTGGCTGGCGCGCTATCGCGAGCTGCGGGAGGTGTGGGCGGCGCGTCGGCTGGGGCGTCGGCTGGTGGAAGATGGTCTCTCCGGCTGGATGCCTGACCTCGTGGTGGAGCGTCACACGCTGTTCTCCGATGCGGGGTGGCGGGCAGCCAGTCGGCTTCATGTGCCTCATGTGCTCGAAGTCAACGCACCACTGGTGCTGGAGCGCGAGCGCTTCGAGACGGTGTTGCGGCCAGAATGGGCGCGCGGCTGGGAGCGAGACGTGCTGCTCGCGGCCCCCGCGATTGCCGCGGTCTCTCGCTGGTTGGTGCGCTGGCTCCGGCAAGAGGTGGGATGCCGAAATGTGCGCTGGGTGCCCAATGGAGTGGTTCCCGGCAAGGGCGACCGCGCGCGAGGACGGGCGCGTCTTGGACTCACTCCTGAGGAGCCGGCGATTGGTTTTGTGGGGAGCTTCAAGCCATGGCACGGTCACCAGCGCCTTGGTGCGGTGGCAGCAGCCGTTGATGCACGGCTCGTGCTGATCGGGGAGGGCTCCGAGGACGTACCGGGGATTGCCCCTGAGCGTGTGGTTCGAACCGGCTTCCTGGATGGTGCCGCATTGTCCGATGCGATTGCTGCGCTGGACGTGGGCTTGGCGCCGTATCCAGACGATGCACCCCCTTGGTTCTGTCCGCTGAAGATCTTCGACTATCGGGCCCGCGGTGTTCCGGTCGTGACCACCGACGTGGGAGATGGCTCGATGCTGGTTCGAGGGGGTGGGCTCGCTGTCCCACCCGATGACCTTGATGCATTGGTGGATGCGGTCCGTCGCTGTCTCGTGAGTGCCCGTCCGCCCATTCGGGTGCGAAGCTGGGGCACTGTGGCTCGAGAGATGCTGGAGCTGGGCCTGGGTTGACGAACCCCAGAGCATCCGAGCGCGCAGCCATCCCGATCGTGGGGTTGACTGCGCGCCCGTGGATGACGGCTGGTGTGGGGTCAGGCCCCGTCATGGGGGTTCATCGGCGTCCTCTGCGGTGGTCCGTGCTGGGTCACACGGTTCGAGCTGCTCCATGGGGGATGTCGATGGGTGGTTCATGCCTGACTCCATGTCTCGGCTGGTTGGAAGGTGGGGACCGTTCATGCACCTCTGGGTACGGATCAGGCGGTGGAGAAGACAAGGGGCAATGGCCAGAGAACATGAAATTGGGTTGCAAACGTCATCCGTAGATGGTCACCAGCTGCCGGGAGCGGGCGACCAGTTGTCCGTCGGCAGTCCAGATGTCGGCGATGTTTTCGGCATGACCGCTATGTGAGACCGTGGTGCGCTGCTCGGTCTTCAGCCAGCTTCGTGGCGGCAGTGCAGTCGAATTAAAAAAGGTCACCATCCAGAGCACGGAGCTCGCGGCGACAAAGCCAGGCGCCATCGTGAGTATCCCCGCTGGCCATGCGTCGATCAGCAAGAGAACGGTCGCCGGGTCTACAACCACGTCCTCATCGAGACGACACCACCCGCGAATGAGCGGCGATGGGCCCCCGGTGAACGGAAAGTGCTCGGTCGCCCAGCGGTAGTCCACATGCTGCGTGAATGAAGGCATCATGCCTGGGATGAAGGGCATTTCAGGGAGGCGGTCGGGGGGCGGCAGCTCTGGCGCCGATGGGGGTTCGAGCTCCAGCTTCGATGCCCGAGGCTGTCCATGTGCGCCTTGGACGGTCAGCGCGATCTGGTCGCCGACACGAAGGGTGCCGGCGGTCTGGGTCATGTACCGTCCCGTTCGTAGGACCTGAGACGCCACATGGACCGGACCGATCGGCACTGGCCCTACGAAGTGGACGGACACACTCTGGAGCGGCCGCGCGGGCTGTGTGTGGGCTGCTGCTTGGATGGCGCGCACCACGAGAAAAGTCGACAGGCCACCGAAGGCGGTCCGACCCTGGCCCCAGTCTGCGGGGATCGACGGGGACTCTGCAGACAGGATGGTCTTGAGGGGCGTCTTTTGCCCGTTCGGATCGTTGAACATGGCGCAGTCCGGGAGGAGGGCGGAGAAGAAGGCTGGCGATGGTGCTGTGGTGGTGGCCTCCCTGTATTGGGTTGAGTGGGGCAACCGGCAGGGTCACTATCGAAATGAAGGGTGGAAGGGAGGGGGGCCAACCACTGCCGCTGTCGCTTCGAAAGGCGCGCAGAGTACAATCCCTCGGAATGCGGCGGATGCACAGTGACCGCCGGTCTGTGTGGAGGTGGCGTGGCCGAACCGGTGTCCCCGGAATCCTCGCCCGACGTGGGCTCGATGTCACCTGAGCGGCAGGGCTGGTGGGTGGTGGGGCTGGTGTGTCTGGAGCTCCTCACGAGCGTGGGGGATCTCGTCTTCGGACCTTGGGCCGCCATGCACTGGGAGGAGCTGTTCAATGCCCGGGCGGGGGTTCAGTTCGCCTGCGGGCACACCGACGCTGCAGACGCCCTCCAGTATCGAACCTTTTGTGGGGGGTGTACGGCCGAGGGCTTCCTCGCGGTGCCATTCTTCCGGGCCTTCGGGTCCACCGTCTTGGTGTGGAAGACCATGCTGCTGCTCTTTCACGGCACGGTGGTCGCGTCGGGTGCCTGGATGCTTCATCGGCTCGTGTCGGCGCGGGCCGCGATGGCCTTCGTGCTGCTCATGGCGGCCGCGCCCGGTTGGTACCGGGAGCTCGTGCACACAGGATGGGGAAACCATGCCGAATCCACCGCATTTCCCCTGCTGGCGGCGGCGCTCCTCCTCTCCGCCACGGGCCGTGGTCTGGCGACGCGCACGCTGCTGTTGATGGTGGGCGGGGTGGTGACCGGATTTGGGCTGTGGTTTGGACAGACCAGTGCCTGGGCGTTGCCGATGCTGCTCGTGGGTGCGGTCGGGGTGGGGCGGTGGGTGGCGCCCGCGTTTCTTGCCGGTGGTGCGGTCGGCTTGATTCCTTGGGCGGTGTACTACGAGGACAAGCCGGGTGCGACCGATGCCACGCTGGACTGGTGGACCGGACGGCAGCTAGCCACGCCCTCTGAGCTCGGCGACTGGCTCATGGGGCCGTGGCTGCGAGGGCACATCTGGGAGCCTGCGGAGTACGGCGACGTCGCAGGATGGGCCACGGTCTACTGGATTCTGCTGTGGGGACTGGCCCTGTGGGGCACGCTGCGGATCGCCTTGCCCGTGCTCTTCGGACGGCCGAGGGCTCCGGTGTTTCCGGCGCTGTTTGCGCCCGTGTCGCTGGCCACGCTCGTGGTGATCTATGCCGTGCGGCACGATCTCTGGTGGAACCTGCCCGACCCCTATGTGAACGCGGCCTTCAACCTTCGCTATCGAACACCACTGGTGCCGCTCCTGGCCCTCGGGGCGGCCGCTTGTGCTGGATGGCCTGGGGCGCGGCGACGGTACTCGGTCTCGTCACCTTCGACAGTATCATTCAGTGGGAATCGCGCGAGGCTTGGGCGAAAGACTGCGACAGGCATGGAGTGCCGAACGTTGACGATGGACCCTACGCGAACTACGTCTGGCGCGAGGACGCCGCCGCCGCCCAAC
>CAJWOS010000627.1 GCA_913044235.1 uncultured Pseudomonadota bacterium | reverse complement strand
TGTCGTCGGTGTCGTCGGTGTCGTCGGTGTCGTTGGGCGTGTCGGTTCCAGAGTCGGGCGATGCGGGCTTGCCAGCCGAGCTCGGTGATCCAGGTCGACAACCCAGGGAAAGCAGCAGCATGATGAAGACGGTCTGACGCATTCGGTTTTTTCTCCGACCAAAGTGCCATCGTGCTTGGCAACGACGAGATGGGCCTCGTCTCGGTAACGGGTTTCTCCGCGGAGACCCTGACTGGAATGGCGGTGAGCGGTGGGTCGGCCTGAGGAAGCCCTCGCACGACTCGCCAGCCCAAGACGGCCCCCGCTCTTCAGAGTCGGACCGGTGGGTGCCGTCGAGAATCCGATGGCGGCGCGCGGGGGCAGGCAATGGGGCGACGACCCGGCAGAGGTGCACGCGCAGCCGGGCAACCTGCCGTGACGGTGCCGGCTGCAGCGAGAGGGCAAGAGCCTCCCGATCGGCGCATGGGCCGGGTGTCAACCTCCTGCGTGTGCTCAGGGAGTGGGCGCCTTCATCGCTACACCTGACGCGACCAGCTCGTAGATGCGCGTGCCGGCTGCGAGGCCCTTTTCAGGCATCTTGTCGGTCTCGCGGCTCTCCGACTCGAAGTGGGCCACCGTGGCGGGGTCGACTTCCTTGGCGACCACTACGCCTTCGATCCGGCAGTCGTTCCCCTTGCCCTGCTTGTCGACGAAGAAGGCATGGTCCTTCATCCGCACGCGCATGGTCTGGCCTTCATGGGCGACCACCATCCAGCAGCCCATCTTGGAGCAGACATCCGCCACCCGGCCTTCCACGAGCACGGTCTTGCCGTCGAAGCCGGCGGGATTTGCGAGTAGGTCTGCCGCGGCGAGCGATTCCTTCACCGTGAAGGCCTCTCCGTAGTGCTTCCAGTCGTTCGACGGGGCAGCGGTCGATGACTCGGCGCTGGGTGTAGAGTCGGTCGAAGGCGCATCGGTGGCTGTACCGAGCAGAAGACCAGAAAGGAGAAGGACGGAAGAAGTCACGATGGGAGCTCCAAAGTGGTGGGTCGAGCGGCGCGGCACTCGCACACGCGGCAAGGCGGGGCGAGTATCCCGCTCTTGGCTGGTTGCACGACTGGAATTTGGGGACCCACCCCCTCGAGCAGAGCCTGTGATGGACCGCTGGGGCTTCGACAGGGTACTTTCGGCGCCCCACCATCCAGACCCATAGACTCGCCCGGTGTAGCCTGCGCGCAGTGAGACCGTAGCCGTGACCCCACACCCACTCGACCCGCAGACCCGGCCCTCCAACCCGCTCGGCGGAGCCGAGCGCGTGGCTTCCGCAGCCTCCGCCTTCTCGGTGGCATCGCTCGAGGCCGTGGCTCGGCCGTGGGGCGAAGCCCCCCTTCCGGGAATCCACCTCGGACGCATCGGCCACGCGTTCCACCAGCTCCGGCACCGGTTTGCGGGCATCTTCTGCATGATGGCCACGTTTGCGTTCAGCCTCTCGGCTGTGTGCATCGTGGGGTACCTGCTGTTTCACTGGACCTGGGCCCACCCCCACCGCCCCGGAGGGGGATGGTGGCGGTGGCTGACCCGGATGCTCCTGGTTTTTGCCGCTCCGTTGTCCTTTTTCTCCACCGGATACCTCTCCCTGTTTTTTGTGGAGTCCTCCCTTTCGGTCCCGATTTTGGTGGGCTTGAGCTGTGCGATGCTGGTGGTCGGAGCCACCATCCCGATGTTGGCCATCGAAGGCATCTGGCGAAGCGGTCGTCGGATGCTTCGGGCGGGTCGTGCGGCGGCGAAGCTTCGGCGCTCGATGCAGGTCAGCCGGGTGCGACTCGTGCTCGGCGGTCTCGCTGCGCTCGTCGCTCTGGGTCTGATGGGGACCGGCACCCTGACCCACACCTCAGCGACCGCATACTTTGGCTCTTGGGCGGTGGTCGAGGGTGCGCTCGGGCTCTGGATGGTCGTGACCCTCTTCCAGGCTTCGCGGGCGCTGGCGCTCCGCATGCTGCCCAATCCGCGGTTTCCGAAGCCGATCCCTGGCGACGACCTCCTGGCGCAACAGCAGGGTCTGAGGCTGAAAGAGGTCGCAGGGCTGTTTGCGGCGCAAGGCAAGGTGGATGGCCGAGCCGTCTGCGTGGTGGTCGATCCCTCGACCGACCCTGCGTTGCTTGGGGTCTCGGTGGAGGTTCCTGGGCTGGAAGCGCATGCTCCAGGACTTGTGCTTCGCGGACGGAACCCCGATGACCCACCAGGAATCTCCCTGGCAGATCTCATCCTGGAGCGCCTGGTGATGGCCCAGTGTGATGTACCGGAGGTGGTTCAACCACTCGTTCAGGACCGTCATGGTCCCCTGCTGGCGATCTTCCAGGGCTGGCCCGGCTCACAAGTGGTGCACGGTCGGGTGGAGCTGAAGGGAACCGTCGACCTGGGTCACGGTGAAGAACGGCTGGGCTCCCAGCGGAGCATCGACGAGGCCTTTGCCGATGCGATGGTCCTCGCCCGTGCTCTGCAAGATGCGATGGCTGTGGCATCCTGAGGCATGGGGTCTGGGCGATGTACGACCGCCGGTGAGCCGGAGGTCGATCAGACGCGTCTTGGGATGGCGGCGCGGTCGCATCGGAAGTGGAAGCGAACGTGCGCGAACCGGGCGGAGGCTACCCGCCGGATGGTGCGTGTACCAGACCCGACAGCACTGCGTAGGCAGCGTCGAAGCCGTGCCACGTTCTGGCCTCGGCCTCGGCGAGCGTATTTGCATTCATGATACCGAAGCCGACGGGGCTGGCATACTTCGACTGCAGGGCCATTGCGCCCTGTGCGACCGCATGAGAGATCACTTCATCATGGATGGTCGCTCCCTTCACGAGGCAGCCCAAGGTCACAATACCGGCGTACCTGCCGGTGGCCAGCATGCGGTCGGCGATGTGGACCACTTCGAAGGCGCCCGGAACGGTGATGACGTCATGGTCGACGCCGTAGGACTCGAGGCACTGCTGCGCTTCTTGGAGCATCGCCTCGGTCACCGACTCGTTGTAGACCGCTCGCACGATGCCCACCCGCCAGCCATGGTGGGGAGGGATGTCGAGCTTGGGGAGCGCTTGCCGTGAAGCCATCGGATTGTTCCTGTGCGTGGGTTCGGTCCGACCATGCCGGGGGCGGGGCCTATCTCGCTAGATGGCATCAAGCAGAGCCGCTCGGGGCTCATGACTGGTCCATGCTCGGGTAGGCTACTCGATCACCGTGAGGCCCGAGTAGCTCTCGAGCTCCCGGGTGAAGGTCTCGTCCGTACCGTCTTCGGAGGTCACCTGTCTCACAAGGCCCAGGCCCTTCACAAACCACTGCTTGATGGAGCCGGCAGCGGGTATCGGAAAGCCGATGGGTGGGGTGCCCGAGGCGGTGAACTCGTTGGTGAGCACGTAGGCGTCGACAGTGTCGCCGGTCGCCAGGGTGATGGTCTCGAAGCCTGTCTCGGTGTAGGTGCCGTTGTAGCTCATGGTGGATGTCTCCACGGTAGAAGAGCCGGATCCGTACTCCGTCTCGGTCACGAACGTGCTGGTATAGCTATAGTTCCAGTTGCCCGTCGCACCGACGGCGTACTCGGGAGGCAACAGCTGCCGACTTGGAGATAGGTCGGTCTCCACGGTGCCGGTGACCTCGAAAATGTCGTACAGCATGATCGACCAGTCGCCCGCGTAGTCGTGGAAGAAGACTCCCTCACCGTGGGTGTCACAGCCGATGGACTGCACGATGGTGTAGCTCCAGGCGCTGGTCTGAAGATCGATGCTCAGGCCGTAGACCTCACCAGTGGAGGACTCAGGATGACTCGACAGCAGCCCGGTGCTGCTCTCGGTTCGGGTCCCTGTGTTGCCTTCCGAGCCGCTGAGCGCAAAGGTCTTGGTCCAGCCTTCCACGTCTACGGGGAACCAGGCGTTGCTGCAGGCTTCGCCCTCGCCCTCGCCCTCGCCTTCGCCCTCGCCCTCGCCC
>CAJWOS010000626.1 GCA_913044235.1 uncultured Pseudomonadota bacterium | reverse complement strand
GGCTCCAGAGCTCGAGCGGGTGGCAGGTGATCGGCAGGCCGTAGGCCAGCAGCTCGTGCTCGAGCCGGGGGCGCACCTCCCCATCTCCGAAGGAGTCGGTGAAGTCGTTGCCGAGAAAGAACGACAGAACCACGGTCTCCGGCTGGTAGACATCCAAGGCGTAGCGCAGAGTCTCGAGGTAGTGACCGGGTCCGGTGGCGCCACGACCGAGGGAGATGACTTCGTGGTTGGGAAGGTGGTCTTCCAGCTGTGCGCCCATGTTGCGGGTGCGCGAGACCTCCAGCGCTTCCACAAAGCTGTCGCCGATGAGCACCACGCGGGTGCCGGAGCCGGAAAAGTCCGCGCGGTGACCGTGCCATCCATACCGGTTCAAGACCCCCTGGTTTCCTCCCTCTTTGGTCCAATACACACGGCCAAAGGGCGTGGGGGAGCGTACCGAGACGCCGGGGATGGTCTTTCCGACGGCCAGCAGCTGAAACAGCCCTTCCGTGGATGCGGCGAGCCATACAATGCCAAGGACCCCACGGGCCACTCGGGAGCGTTCAGTCCAGTGTGCCCACCATGCGCTCGCGCCGAGCGATGCGTAGACGCCAAATCCCAGCCAGATGTGTGCAGATGAAAATGGGCCGCGCTCGAGCAGAGCGGCTGCGCAGAGAAGACTGATCCCTGAGCCCACCACCGCGACTCCCATCACCAGCGGTACCCGAGACATGTACAACCCTCAGCGATGGGACAGGGGGGGGGAACGCGTAGCCCGATGCCGTGCACACAGGCCAACTCCGTGTGAACTTGGTTGCACGCGGCGGCCATTGCGTGCGGTCCATCTGGTGTGCATACCCCGATGGGGAAGGGCGTGACTCATCGCCTGAAGGACGCTGGTTCCCACCCGAACCAGGTGCCTCGACAGCGGCCTGGAAGGGTCGGCCCAATCGGTGGTCGGCTCAGCGACCCTGCCTTCCACCGAGCCGGATCGGGGCGTGTGCCGGAAGCACGGTCATGCGCCTGTGCACTCGTAGCTGATCACGACCGTGTCGGTATCGGTATCTCCCGTGCAATCGGTCACGGTCACCTCGAGCTCGTAGGTATCGGTCACGGTCGCCCCGTACTCGGCCTGGGTCGTGCTGTCGATGACGATGCTCGCCGCGCCGTCGGACTGGCTCAAGATGACGACATCACCAGAAAGCACGGCCCATTCGTAGGTGAGCTGCTCGCCGTCGGCATCCGACGATGCGGTGGCGTCGACCGAGAGGTTGATGGGCTGGCAGGTGGTGCACTCAAACACTTCGCCGTAGCTGAGCGGGTAACAGTCGATGGTGGCGTTGGTGGTCTCGTCGGCACCGGCGTCTGCGACGGGCGCCGTGTTGCTCGACGTGTGGGCGACCACCGTGGCGGTGACCGTGTCGGGAAAGCTGACCTCATCCCCCTCGTCGGTGACCGAGAGGGCGAACTGGTAGTCGCCTGGCTCATCGGGCCAGAACGATGGGGCCTCGTCGGTGTAGTACTCGATGTCGCCAGATGTGAGGAGCGATGCAGTGGGCGCGGAGGTCAGCTGCCAGGTGTATGCCAAGGAGGTCCCGTCTGGATCGGACGAGCCGCTGCCGTCGAGCGTGAGTGGCAGGCAGACCTCGAGGCTGGCCGAGGCATCGTATGCAGCCACCGCCACTGGCATCTCTTCGATCTCACCATCGCAGTTGTTGTCGATGGTGCCGTCGGTCTCCAGGGCCATCGGGTAGACTGTGTTGTCGGTGTCGTCGCAGTCTTCACCGCTGTACGCATCGGAGTCATAGCCGTCGCTGTCGGCATCATAGTCCGATGCACCATCGCAGTCGGAGTCCACGCCGTCGTACCAAGTGTCGGTCGCACCGAGGTAAATGGTGGCATCGCCGTCGTTGCAGTCCCCACCGCCCCAGAGCTCAGGGAGGTCCCCATCGCCGTCGGCGTCATAGTCGTTCAGGCCATCACAGTTCTGGTCGACGCCGTCGTACCAGGTCTCTTCCGCACCGGGATGGATCCCCGCCGAACGGTCGTCGCAGTCAGTATTGTCGGCGACTGCTCCTGAAGGTGCCTCGCAGGCTGTGACCGCCGCATCCGGGTCGCCATATCCGTCGCGGTCGGTGTCGAGGAAGAACGTCTCGCCGTCGATCGCATCTTCTTCATCAGTGAAGCCGTCACAGTCGTTGTCGGCGCCATCGCAGTACTCGTCGGCGCCCGGATACGTGGAGTCCACGGCGTCGTCGCAGTCTCCGCTCTCGCTCACATGTCCGGAGGGCGCCTCGCAGGCCAGCACCGGCGACGACAGACTGCCGTAGCCATCACCGTCGCCATCGGCGTACCAGGGGGTGACGTCTGCCGCGCCCTCTTCATCCGTGAATCCATCACAGTCGTCGTCCTTTCCGTTGCACAGCTCGTCGGCCGCAGGATTGACCGAAGACTGGTCGTCGTCGCAGTCGTCGTTGTTTGCGACATATTCGATATCGCCATCGCAGTGCTCGATGGTGTCGTTGGGATCGCCGAAGCCGTCGTCATCTCCGTCGTGGTACCAGGTGGGGCCCGTATTGTTGTCGACGGTTCCATCACAGTCGTTGTCGAGGCCGTCACAGCGCTCCGATGCGCCTGGATTCAGGGATGCATCCTCGTCGTCGCAGTCCTCCGCGATGCCGAAGCCGTCGCCGTCCAGGTCGTCGTCGGGGGTGCTCGGGTCGCAGTCGTTGTCGAGTCCGTCGTACGGGACTTCTTCGGCGCCGGGGTGCACGGCTGTGTTGTTGTCGTCGCAGTCGGATGAGGCCGGGTGACCGTCGGCGTCGTTGTCGGCGTTTGGTGCGGCTGTGGCATCGGTGGCATCGGTGGCATCGGTGGCATCACCATCATCACCCTTCGACCCATCAGTGCACGCGGTCGTGACTGCGGCGAGCGTCAAGCTGAGCATCAGAAATCGCATGGGAAGCTCGCGGACTGAAGAAAAATGGGGAGGTTCACTCACAAGCACCGTTGTAGCCGTCGAACGCTACGGTGACTGTGGAGGTGCTCGCGGGCTGGTTTGCCGTGAATGAGAATGCGTTCTCGGCTGCGTTGTACTCCCAGTCCCCAGCAGCATCAACGCCGTCGACGTACACCACGATGGTGGACTCGTCCCAGGGCACGCCGGCCAGCGCAAAGGCCGGGTAGACATAGTCCTCCACCATTGACTCGAGGCTGGGAGACCAGTCGCTGTCGCAGATGGAGATGAAGGTGCCGTCGGTGTCGAGCACCGCCTCCATCATTCCAACGTAGGCGCTCGCGGTGGCACATCCGGATGGGTATTCGCCGCCGATGCCGTTGATCACCACATTGGGCGCGTAGCTGCTGAACAGCGATACGTAGTGGGTATAGGAGTTGGGAGACTGCTCGGGCTCATCGCTGACGCCGATGAGGAAGAGGTCGGTCCCCGTGCGCAGCATTCCCTGGTTGCAGCCACCCACGGCTGACTCGTCGACGGCGGCCTCGAGCAGTGTGAATGCGCGCTCGGTGTTGGAGCCATAGCCGCCGCCGAGCTCGATCATGTCTTCGAGTGAAGCCGATAGCGCCATGCTCCAGTAGGTGTCGTCTACGAACAGGTCGGAGCCGTTGATGCAGCCGTCGTCGTCCACCACGATCGAGATGCGGTAGTCGACGCCAGCATCATTCATGAACTCTGCAAACTCGACGAACTCCGACTCGAGCGTTTCGATGTCGTCGTACATGGAGCACGAGCGGTCGATGGCAGCGAGGATGTCGATCGCGGAGTCGTCCCAGCCGGTGAACGACTCGGAGACGGATGCGGTGATGCCTTCGCCTTCGACGCTGATGGTCTGGTCGCCGTCGGGGTCGTTCGACACGATGGTGAGCTCACCGGAGAAGGTGGTCTCCTCATCGGGCTGGAATTGGATGGTGAGAACCGCGGAGTCTCCTGCAGCGATGTCGATGGTGGTGATGAAATCGCTGCCGAACACGGAATCGCCCGTGACGCCGCTCAC
>CAJWOS010000625.1 GCA_913044235.1 uncultured Pseudomonadota bacterium | reverse complement strand
AGGATCGAGATCAAAAACCTGAAGAGTGAGCAAGCCGCCAACGCCCTGACTGCGTATCTGGGCGAGCGTGGCCGCGAGATTGATCCGCGTGACGATGTCGAGTTCGCCCGCGATTTCGCCACGGTCGTTCGAGAAAATCTTCTTCAGCTCCGGCGATGCCTCTATGAGAGACGCGGAGGCGGCAAGGTGGCGGGCCGTGGCGCGGCTGACCGGCGTTCCCGTTGCTGCGAGGCGTTCCGCCGGGGCGACGAGCGAGCCCGAGCAGCGGCCGGTGGACCCGGTGACGGGGCTGGAGGTGGAGGAGCGGAGCGAGCGGCGGGCGGTGGAAGCGGGCGGCACCGGCGCCAGAGCCCAGCACTGGGCGAGGGAATCGAAAGCGCAGACGCGGTCGCCGGCGTGGCGGAGCAACTGCGGAGCCGAAAGCGCAGCCGAGTGAAGCTTCGGAATCCACTCCATCGCGTGCAGTCGATACGCCTCGCGCTTTTCCGCTCGGCCATCCCAGTGGAACGGGGCGCAGCCTCTCCGAGCTGGGCTTCTTTCAGGAGCCAGAGCTCGCCACGTTGGCTGAGGCCGGAATTCACACTGTGGTCGATATCCTCCGGCTTTCTCCTGGGCGGCACCACCGAGGCAGTCAGGTTGGTATTGCCGGTGTGGTCCAGCACGAGCCGGTTGTGGTTCGCGGTCCCATCCGCTGGCGTGTCGTTCGATTGACTGCGCATGGTTGTCGATGGGAAGTGGCCCTTGGCGATGAGAAGACTCCACCGCTTCGTGTTCGGTGGTTCCGCGCTGCGCCACGAGGGTGGGAACGGTGGGAGGCGGGTCAGGAAGTCGGTTTGGACGGCGAGGGACGCGAGGCTGAAGACGGCCCAACCATGTACGAGGCCGAGCCGCTCGGCCTGTACGGGCAGGGAAGTCCCTTGTTGCCGGAGTACAGCATCGAGGGCGTGGACGAACGCCGGATGCGTGATGGCATCGCGCTGGCCCTCGAGCAGACCGAAGGCCGGCTGAAGGACTGGCTGCCGAAATCGATTCGAGACCAGCATCGACTGCTGACACTCGACGAGGCGTTTCGTGATGCGCACTTCCCGGCCAATGCCACCCGCCGCGGACGCCTGCGCCTTGCATTCGACGAGCTGTTCACCATTCAAGTGGGGGTCGCCTGGAAGTCGGGTCGCGGCAAGCCGGGTCGAGGAATTGCCCACAAGCCGGTACACACCGGGATCGGACAGATCGAGTCTCAGCACCAGATCGTACTCGACGACTCTCAAGAAGTCGTGTTTTCGGAGATTCGTCGGGACCTTGTTCGCTCGGCTCCAATGAACCGTCTGCTTCAGGGCGATGTTGGTTCAGGGAAGGGGCTTGTGGCGCAGCTTTCGGCGATGATGGTGGTCGGGGGCGGATGCCAGGCTGCGATGGTCTACCCAGACTCTCTCGCAGCGGAGCGTCGCTTTCTTCACATTGACCCGATTTTGCGGTCCATCGGCATCAAGACCCTACTGATTCCCGACGACCGCGTGGATCGAGCGCAGCTCGATGCGATTCGACGTGGTGAAGCGCAGGTGGTGTTCGGCACGCAGGCTCTCCTTCAGAAATCCGTCACTTGGAAACGTCTTGGCATCGTGGTTGCGGAAGAACGGGGTCCGTATGGAATGCTGGATGTTGAGGCCCTCGGGCGACGGGGGACACGTCCCGACCTGCTCGTGATCCCACGGGCGCCCATCCCGTCGAGCCTGGCATTCACCGTGTTCGCCGACTTTGACGTCTCCACCCTTCACAGTGGCAGTCCACGTCCGGTCCAGTGTGAGACTTTTGCCTCCTCCGCGCGAGACGATGCCTACACCTCGCTGCGGGAGGTCGTGGCGAGTGGACGGCAGGGCTACGTGGTATTTCCAGTTCGCGACGGACGAGACCTGCTCTCTGTCGAAGACGCCGTTCGCACTGCGCAGGCACTGCGAAAAGATCTGTTGCCAGAAGCCCGGATGGGCGTCTATTCCTCGGAAATGTCTCGCGAGGAACGCAGCAGGGTTTTCGACGACTTTCAGCAGCGCCGGATTGATGTGCTGGTCTGCACCACCTTCATCGAAGACTCTCCCGAGGTCACCAACGCGACCGCGATGGTCGTGGAATATGCCGACTTGCACGACCTTGTGCGACTTCATCGCCTTCGTGCGCATGTGAGCAACGGCTACCGAAACGGCAACTGTGCCTTTGTCACCTCCGACAACCCCGCTCCGGAACAGCTGGAGCGACTCCAGCAGCTGCAGGTGGAGCGCGATGGGTTCCGGCTCGCGGAGCTGGACTTGCAGTACCGAGGTGCCTCGGCAGTCCTCGGCGATCGAGCATCGCAGGCCCCGACATTCTCGTGGGCGGTTCCACCAGAAGACCGTGGCCTCTTCCTTCGTGCCCGCAGCGCAGCATTCGACCTCGTGCGCCGAGATCCGGAGCTCCGGCATGCCGGAGGGGTGGCCCAGACCGTGAATGCACGATGGGGTGACTGGCTCGGGCAGGCGCTGCCCAATTCCGCGCCGAAGAAGCGGGGCGATGGCCGTCGTCGTCGTCGAAAGCGCCGCTGACGTTGGCCTCGCGCCGCATTCTGGGAGCGCAACTTGCCTATCGCCAAAGCCCACATCGTCGTGGATGCTTCGCCCGTCGAAGTGATGGCGGTCCTTGTGGACCACGCATCGTATCCGGACTTTCTGCCCAGTATGCGCAGCGTGGATGTGGTGGAGCTTGCGCCGGGCGACTGGCGCGTGTCGTACACCATCCGCATCATCCGCGACCTGCGCTACACACTGCGACTGATTCGCGATGGGAATCGCAGCCTGTCCTGGTCCTTGATGGAAGAAGGGGTGTTTCTGCGAAACAGTGGATCGTGGACCCTCAGTGAACTGCCGAATGGACGCACCCGTGCGGAGCAGCATCACGAGGTACGCTTGGCGGTCTTTCTTCCCAGCAACATCGCACGATCGTTGGTAGAGCGAATGCTTCCGGACTCTCTCTCCCGATTCCGTGACGAGATCGAGCGGAGAAAGGCGAGCCAAGCGTGACGGCACTCACGCGTGCGGAGGTTTCGCAGTGGGTGGATGCGGCCCATGCCCGATGGGCTCGAGGTTTGGAGTTCCGAGAGCTTCGACGCGGTGCGCAGGCGGTCTCCGATGTGTATGTACACAAGCGGAAGGCGGGCGGACTCGCCGAGCGTGCTGTGGATGGTCGGGGAAAGCGGGCCGCGTTTGTGGTGTACTTCGGGGGACTGCACCTACTGCTTGTCCAGGACTGGATGAGTGGCCAAGCCCCACCCACTGTCGATCGCATATTGGATGTGGGCTGCGGCCCAGGGGTGGTGGGTGCCGCTGCGGCACGGTGGTGTGGTGGTGTCCGTCTCCACGCAAGCGATCGTGTGGGCCGCCATCTGGAGGTGGCCGCATGGACGGCGCGACAGCTTGGGGTGAAGGCTCGCACGAGCAAAGCCACCCTCCCGACCGTTTTGGAGTCGGCGCGACCGTCCTCCTTGGTCACGCTCGGTTGGGTGCTCAACGAGCTGCCATCGGCTGACCGTGACGCCACGTTTTCGATGCTTGTCCGTGTGGTGCGAAAAGGAGCGGGCGCTCTCATCTTTGCCCCGCTGTCGCTGCGAGCCTCTCCCTGGTGGCCAGAGCTTGCTCGCACACTGCGACGGGCGACGACCGAGCCGTTGCACGAGACTGAGCATCGGTTTCAGCCCGAGCGACCCTCCCTCATCGCCGATCTGGACCGAGCCACAAGGCTCAATCATGCCACGATGGGCGCTCGGGTCATGTACGTGGCTCCGAGCCGTGACTCGAGTCGGGCCAGGGCGTCAGGTTCTCCTGGATGAAGCGACTCAAGCGGTAGCCGATGGTCTCGGGCTGCTCAATGAGTGCAGCATGGGAGGCGTCGGCCAGTACGAAGAGCTCCCCACGGGGCAGGTCGTCGGCCATTTGTCGCGAGCAAGAGATGGGTGTGAAGGTGTCTTTTTCTGCGGCAACGACGAGTG
>CAJWOS010000624.1 GCA_913044235.1 uncultured Pseudomonadota bacterium | reverse complement strand
GGATGGCCACTTGGGTGGCCACGCCCACGTCGGACCCGCCGTGCCCCCAGAGCGACTCTCCGTCCAAGCTCCAGGTGTACCAGCCCAGCCCCTGGGTGGCATCGAGCGCCGGATACTGTGGGTGCACCATCTCGTCGAAGGTCTCTGACTCGAGGATCGTCTGACCGTCGATGTGGCCTCGGCGCATGCTCATGGCCAGGAACCGGGCCAGCTGCTCGGCGCCCGTGCGCAACGCCCCATCGGGATAGTCGGGGTAGCCGTAGTGCCCCACTGCGGCGTAGTCACCGCTGCGCCAGCCGTAGGGCATGGCCACGGTCGCTGCATCGAGCTCGCCGATGAACCATGCTGTCTGGCCCATGCCGAGGGGCTCGAAGATTTGCGAGCGGCAGTAGTCGGGAAAGGGCTGCCCGGTCACCCGCGTGACCAGGTGGCCGATCAAGGCGTAGCCCATGTTGGCATAGACCATCTCGGTCTGGACCCCGGACTGCACCCAGTTTTGCCGCTCCGAGTAGTTCGCGCCCGCCGGGTCGTAGTAGTCGGCAAGGAAGTCGCGGAGGGGGACCGGCGAGTCTCCATCGGCGTAGTAGGCATTCAAGATGTCCCAGTTGTCGCGAACCCCACCTGCGTGGCTGAGCAGCTGGCGGTAGGTGATGGGCGTGTCGTCGGTCGGATGGGCAAAAGGGAAGTCGAGCACCGGTGCGACCGGATCGTCGAGCTCAAAGCTCCCTTCGTCGTAGGCCATCATGAGTGCGGTGGCGGTAAACAGCTTGGAGACACTCGCGAGCATGAAGGGAGTGTGGGTCTCCACGGGAATGCCGGCCTCGATGTTGGCCCATCCGTAGGCACCACACCAGACCACGGCACCGTCGGAGATGATGCAGGCAGACATGCCGGGGATGTAGGCATCGGCCATGATTTGTTGCAGCTGGGCATCCAGCTCCGGCAGCTCGGGCCAGTCGCCGACCGCGTCGGTGTCCCCCGGAGTCCCCGTGTGGTCGTCTCCAGCTGCGCCATCGTGGGCGTCCCCCATGGCGCCCGTGTCGTCTGGCTGGGGGGAGACTGGACGGGTCGCAGTTTTTGCACGCGAGTCATCGGACTCCGCGCCGCAGGCGAAGAGGAGACAGGCGAAGCCGATCGGTGGGCGGGGCATGCGGGGAGCGTACCCCAAAACCATCCGACTCGGGGGCTCGGCGACCCGTCCCGACGCATCCCATTCAGGGGCAGGCCCAGGTGCGCCCGACGGCTACCGCAGCTCGCAGATGAAGCCGGCCGAGTTGTCGCAAGGAGCATCGCCCCAGCGGTAGCTATGCGTGGAAAGGAGTCGCCCGCAGTCCGCGCCACCGTTGTCGTCCGGCTCGCCTGGGTGCCAGTTGGTGTATGACGAGCTCAGCCCGCTCTCGAACTCCCAGTCGGACTCCGGCAGGTCCCGCTGGTTCCAGCCGAACCAGAACTCGGTGCCGCCGGTCGAGGCTTGTGCCAGGATCAAGCCTTCCGCGAAGGCATGCTCCGTCGACGACAGGATGGTCCCAAGCGACGAGTAGCCGGCCGTGCTGCAGGTTGTGAGCGCACTCGTCCAGGTCTCCGCGCCATCACAGACGGCCATGTAGGTGCTGCCATCGCTTGCGGCCTCACAGTCCAAGCCATCGCAGTCCGAGTCGACCCCGTCGCCGTAGGTGTCTCCCGCGAACGGATGGATGCTGGCGTCGGTGTCATCGCAGTCTTCGCTCAAGGGGTAGCCGTCGCCGTCTCCGTCTTCATCGGTGTCAGAAACCATGGGCACTTCGCAGGCGTATTGACAGTTGAACCAGCTCGACCCGCAGAAGTCAGTGGTGTCGAGGGCGCCATCTGTGTGGTTGATCTCCTGACAGCCGGTGGTTGCGGTACTGGTCCCCTGGTTTGTGGGGTCGACCCAGATGTTGCACGAATCCACGATTCCGTTCATGGCGTACAGAAATGCCTGGTCGGTCGGGTCGTCGAGCGTAGCCAGGCCGATGTACCCAGCAGAAGTGCAGGAATCGAAGCTCTCAGACCATGTCTTGAGGGCACCAGAGTCGGAGCAGACCGTGAGGTAGTTCGAGCCATTGACGCCCGCCTCGCAGTCCAAGCCATCGCAGTCCGAGTCGACCCCGTCGCCGTAGGAGTCACCCGCGAACGGGTAGATGGCCGGGTCGCTGTCGTTGCAATCGCTCGTGGTGGGTGCGCCATCGCAGTCGGCATCATTTGCAGGCATCGTTGCATCGGTGTCGTTGCAGTCCTCGTCCGTGGGGATGCCGTCACAGTCTGCATCATTGATGGGCATGGTTGCATCGGCGTCGTCGCAGTCGGCATCCGCTGGGACGCCATCCCCATCGGCGTCGACCACGGGCTCATCACAGTCGGGGGACCCCGCGCAGTCTTCGTCCTCACAGTCAACGCGTCCGTCGCCGTCGTTATCGGTCCCGTCACTGCACTCACCCTCGATGTCGTCGATGCATGCCTCATCACCCGTGCAGTCCGGATCTTCGCAGTCGAGCAGGCCATCCTGGTCATTGTCCTCACCGTCAGCACACTCGCCTGGACTGGTGCCTTCCGCTTCTGCGGATGCTGTCGTGTCTTCATCGCCACTGCCGACATCGGTCGTGCTTGGACCTGTCTCCTGGTCGCTGTTTTTTGCACTGCAACCGAGGCTGGGGAGGCCGACGGCAACGACTACCGGCAAGATGTTGCTGAACTTCACGAAAACACTCCAATCAAACTGCGCAGCGGTTTGCGCCGAGGTATCTCCGCGCCCGGCCGGCGTCACTGCTCCAGATTGGGTTTCCTTGAGGCCTTGCCCCAAGCACGTTTCGTGAGGGGCGGAGTCGCCCGGTCTTTGCTTGCCCTCGGCTCGCGTCAACGCCGCCACTCCACATAGCCATGGCTCCCCGAGTAGTGGTCCATGTGTACCGTCAGAGCGGCTCCGCAGGAGGCACAGCTGCCTGTGTGGGTGGTGCTGCGGGCGCCCCCCCGCAAAGGGTTTTCCATCCCGAAGAGAGCCCGGCTGTTTTGCGGTGCGGTCTGGGAGTAGCCTTCGACCCGGAGCCACTCTCTGGCCTGTCCTGTGGGGTCGGGCTGTGGCCTGACTCGCGGTGGGTCCTGGTTTCTCCAGCGTCGCCCATCGGGCAGGACAAGCCTGACCGGGCCGTTGTGTTGTCCTGAAAGGACTGCAGGAACCCATCGCAGGTCGGGCATCCGGTAGTGATGCCCCCTTGGGAGCTGGACAGCGGCATGAAAGACCTCCTCCTGTGGAGGAACGGGAACATCGCCCGCTCACTCTACCGGACCCACCCCATCGGGTCACTGCGCCCCTGCAGTGGCATCTGGCGCCGCTCCAGACCACACGAGCCACCGTCCAAAGCAGGACCACCGAGCGGTCACCGGTCCCATCCACAGACCCGCAGTCCGACGACCGGCTGCACGGTGCTGGAATGCGACGGGCATGGAAGGGTGCGACTTGCGCAAGCCGAGGCACAACAGCCTCCCATCCACCAAAGGAACGGAATACCCCCGCCGCCCGGAGGTACCCCATGCCATGCGCTGCCCGCTGCACCGCCCTCGTCTTCCTCTTGTCTGGATGTGGCGGTGACGCGCTCCTCACCAAGGCTTCCGAGGGACCGGCCATTCGGCTGTCTCCCTCGACTCTGCTCTTCGAAGAGCCGGGCGCAGCCGAAGAGTGGGTGACCGTGGAGAGTGTGGGGAGCAGCTCGTTGACCGTGGATGAGGTCTCTCTCGCCATCGATGGGGCTTTTTCGATCCGGCTGCCCGACGATGCCCTTCCCGGCGTCCTGGATCCGGGACAGACCACAGACATCCTGGTGAGCTGGGACGGCACGCCCGATGAAGACGAGGTTCAGGTCCTCAGCGACGATCCCTCCCTGCCCGTGGCCCGCGTGGACCTCATCGGACTGGGCGCCGACGATGGCGATGGCGCCGATGGCGACGACGGCGACGACGGCGACGACGGCGACGACGGTGGCGACGACGGTGGCGACGACGGTGGAGACGACGGT
>CAJWOS010000623.1 GCA_913044235.1 uncultured Pseudomonadota bacterium | reverse complement strand
TAGTACGGATTGTGGCAGCAAATGGCCGGCGACATCGGGGTGGGCTGCTTGATCCGGGAACCTACCTCGTGTCGGTGGACTTTGGCTCTGGTCAGCAAATGGCCGCCCGGTTCAACCTCAAGGCCAAAGATCGAGTGATCGTGGACTGCAGCATGACCGCCCGCGCCTGCTCGGTGTTCCTCGAAGAGTGATCGTCACGGGGCGCCGCGCTGTACGACGACTCAGGGTGCCGACCCTTCATTGTCGTCTACACCCATGTAGCCGAGCTCTTCGAGCAAGCTCTTGGTCTCGTCATCGAGCTCACCTTGCTCAGCCTCGACCACACGCGCCGGGCGGGTCATCTCGAAGAGCTGGCGCACCATGTGTACTTCCGCACGGTCGGGAATGCCCACCAGTCGTGCGGTTTCTTCAGGGTCATCTTCGACATTGTAGACCTCAACATCGCGAGAGTCGGGGTCGAACCAGATGCCACGCAGTGCACCGTCGCCGGAAACGGCCACCATCCCCTCCCGCTGAGACACGAGGGGCCAGGTGGTCTCGATGTCTTCGGGCCAGGTGTGGTCGATGCCCACCGAGCGTGTGACCAGGTCGGGGATGGCGGTGGTGCTCATGACCTCAGGCAGGAGGACGGCGGAGCCCTTCACGATGAGTGGCACGCGTGTGAGCTGGTCCCACATGTGCGAGCCATGGCCGAAGACGTCGTGCTCTCCGAGCATTTCTCCATGGTCGCTGGTGACGATGACCAAAGCATCATCGAGGCGCTCCCCCAAGAGCGGCCAGATCTTGCCCATTCGCCGGTCGATGTCTTCCACTTCGGCATGGTACGCCCGGTAGTACTGGTCTTTGCCGTATTGGGTGCCGTTCTTGATGTGCTTTCGCTTGAGACCTTCATCGAACTGTGCGAGGAATTCAAAGTCGACCTCCCATCGCGCACCCGCCTTGGCGCTCGGATTGAGCGGCTGGTGTGGGCCGAGGTAGTGCACGTACAGGAAGAGCGGCTTGTCCTGCTTGACCCGTCGAAGCACCTTGGTGAGCCGCTGCGGCATCTTGTAGTCCGACGACCGACGCCACACGTCGAAGCCCCGTTCCCAGCCCAGCTTGCGACTGAGCATGGGATTCGCGTACACGCCAAGAGTGGTGTAGCCGGCTTTTTTCATCACCTGCGCAAGCGTGCGGTGGTCCTTGAGCTTCGGGTAGCGGGTTCCGGGCTCGAGCTTGTCGGGGAAGGGGAAGTCCCAGCCGTGCTCCCGCACGTGAGTGCCGGTGAGGAGCGACAAGGTGCTCGGTGAGGTCCAGGTGCTGGGTGCCCAGGCGAGGGTCTGCTGCCCGGCTTTGGCGAGTGCATCGAGCCTCGGGGTGTGGGTGCGCTCAATGGCATCGCCACGGAGGGTGTCGATGACGATGAGAATGACATCTTGCTGGGGAGCCTTCGATGCGGGAAGTCCCTTGGACTTGGAGCCACACGATGTGCTGCTCCAAATTCCTGCGAGAAGGACAAGCCCGGCCGCGCCAGGCACGAGGGTGTGGAAGAGTCTCATCGTGAATGCCAGTCCATGCGGCGGGGGCGTAACGCGGGCGACCGGAATTCGAGGGAGAGCCGTGTGAAGCGCTCAGGATTCGGAGCGGTTGTACGCGCACTCTCCGGCGATCCAGGTCTCGCGCACCAGTCGGTCGTCGCCGCATGCCGCAAAGTAAAAGAGCTGTTCATGGATGGAGCGGACCTGTGCCATTCGATGTGCCACCAGTGGAATGTGGGCGCCATCAAGGACCACAGCGTCTGCCTCATGACCGGGAGCGAGGTTGCCCACGAGCGACCCCATGTCGAGAGCCTCGGCCGCACCTAGCGTGTGCAGCCACCAGAGCTGGGCGGCGGTCACGCTGTGTCCACGCAGCTGAGCGACCTTGTAGGCCTCGCCCATGGTCTGGAGCGGGGAGAGGCTGGTTCCTCCACCGATGTCGCTCGCGAGGCCCACCCGGACTGGTGTGGAGGATGACATGGCCCGGTCGAGCTCGAACAGTCCACTGCCGAGAAAGAGGTTCGACGTGGGGCAGTGCGCCAGAGCGGTCTCAGACTCGGAGAGCAGCGCCCACTCCTCAGAGTCGAGATGGATGCCGTGGGCGTAGATGGCGCGTCGGCCAAGAAGCCCGCTGCGTCGATACACGTCCAGGTAGCTCGATGCGTTGGGGAACAGCGAGCGCACCCATGCCACTTCATCGAGATTCTCACTCAGGTGGGACTGGATGTGCACCCCTGGATTCTGGTTCACCAGCTCGCCTGCGGCCTCGAGCTGCGCCGGCGTGGACGTGGGCGCGAAGCGAGGTGTGACGGAGTAGCGCAGCCGTCCCTTTCCATGCCATGCATCGATCAGAGCCTGTGAGTCGTCGTACCCCTGCTGGGCGGTGTCGCGGAGCCCCTCGGGGCTGTTGCGATCCATCAACACCTTCCCGGCCACGATGCGCACGTTGCGGCGCAATGCCTGTGTGAACAGGGCCTGGGCAGAGCCGGGATGTACCGTGGCGAACACGCTGCCAGTGGTCACCCCGTGGCTCGCGAGGACGTCGAGAAAGAGGGAAGCCTCGTCGGCGCATACCGCTGGGTCGTGGAATCGTGCCTCGTTGGGAAAGGTGTACTCGGTGAGCCAGTCGAGAAGCTGCCGGCCGTATGAGCCCATCACCGCCATCTGGGGCAGGTGCAGGTGGGTATCGACAAACCCAGGCACGATGAGACCATGGGGATGGTGCGTGACCGTGACGCGGTCTGCCCACAGAGGCAGCAGCGCCGAAGCGGGGCCTCGCTCGATGAACCGTCCGTCTTCCATAATGAGCAGACCGTCCGATTCATACATCAAGGCTTCGTCGCCCTGCTCGAATGGGCTGCCGACAAACCACACCATGGGCCCACGCAGAGCGGTGCGGCGAGCGTTGGGGGGGGCGGCACGGTCGGGGGCGGACATGAAGACTCCAGGTCCTCGTCGCTTACCCGGTTCGTGGATGACAGGCGGAGGGCATCTACGGCATGATGCCGGTCTGCATTCTCGCGTCACGGAGCTTCGATGACTGCGCTCTCTCCCAGAATTTTCGGCTTGTTGCTGCCTCTGTGTGGGCTCGGAGCCTGCAAGGGCGACCCTGAAAAGGTTTCGGGCGGCGGGGCCACAGACGATGACCCGGCGCCGGTCGACAGTCCGATCTTCGGTGTGAACGAAACGGCTCGGTACACCGTGGATGGCCTTGTCTGTCCGGTGCATGTGCTGCGGACAGAGGGCCATGTGCCGCATCTCTACGCCGCGGATCGGAACGATCTCGCCACGGGTATGGGGTTTGTATTTGCGGCTGACCGGTTCTTCTTTCTCGATTTGGCGAGGCGGCTCGCGCTCGGGGAGGTCTCAGAATTTCTGGGCCAAGACGCCCTTGAGACCGACATCGACGCCCGCTCATCAGGCATGACCCATGTGGCTGACACCTTGCTTGCCCACTTGACCGAGGAGCAGGCCACACACATGGATGCCTACGCCGCAGGCGTGAACGCCTACATCACTGCAGTGGCCGATGGCGTGCTGCCCCCACCGTCCGAGCTTGAGCTTGCGGGGCCACTGCTCGGTGCGGAACAGCCCACCGACCTGATGGCGCCGTTTACCCGACGCCACCTGGCCGGCGCTCTGGCGTCGTTGGTGTACGAGCTCGGCTACGAGACCGGAGATGTGGGCAATGCGCGCAAGGCCGCGGAGCTCGCGGCAGGTCTGTATGCTTTGGATGCTCCGCTTGCAGAGTACCGAGAGGCGGGCGCGCTGCACGATGTGTATGCTCGGCTTGCACCGGTCTACAACGATGTGAGCGCGCCTGGATTCGACGGTGGCTTTGCAGGCACGCCCGCCACGCTGCCCATGCCCCCTGCAGTGCCGCTCGGGGTGCTGCGTCGCCTCGAGACGCGCCTCGGTGCGTTGGAACGTCGCTTGGGCCACCGTGATGATGTGGGATGGGGGTCGAACGCCTGGGCGGTGATGGGTGGAGCGTCTGCAGACGGAAGAGCCCTATT
>CAJWOS010000622.1 GCA_913044235.1 uncultured Pseudomonadota bacterium | reverse complement strand
AGGGGTGTCGGCGACGGCGGTGGCAGCGGCGGTGGGACAACGACAACGACAAGCAGGAAGATGAGGACAAACAAGAGAGCGAAGATGAGCCAGAGAGCATGGGGGAGGGGAGGGGGGTGGCGCCGCGAGTGGGCGCCGAGAGGGCGGAAATTGTACTGCACCGCCCAGGTGCCCGCCACCGTCGAAGCGCCGTGACGGCCGAAATTCACCCATCCTGCGTGGGGAGGTCAGGCCCCGTTCACGTAGGGAAACGCCGCACCCGCCAACAGTCCGAAAGCGAATGCACCGGCCATCACCAGCCACTGGCGACGGATCGAGCGGGTGCTCACATTCAGCCCGACGCGCGCACGGGCCATCAGAGCAAACTGCACCAGCGCGGCCACGAATGCGATCAACACAACGGGCACAACCCAGGCGAGGAAGAGCACCTCGGTGTGCAGGAGGAATGCCTCGACGACATTCCGGCCGAGAAGCAGACCGGAGACCACGGCCAGAGCGCTGCCGCCCACACTGGGCGGGATGTGGACGGGCGGGCGGTGCGCGGGCGCCTCGGGGGCGTCGGACGGGCCTTCGGAAGGCGTGGGATCGCTCAGGTCGGCCATGACTCGGCACCACAGAAGAGGAAAGCGCCCCCGACAGGAATCGAACCTGTGGCCTACCGCTTAGGAGGCGGTCGCTCTATCCAACTGAGCTACGGGGGCAGTACGGAGACTGGCGTCTCGTGGATGTGCGGTCTACCGGATGCTTCGAGGCCCGGCAACTCCTCGGTGTCTTCGTTATAATCCGCACATGTCGGGCCCCGGTCCGGCTCGCACCGTCGCGAGTCCCGCGACAGCACGCCCGCTTTGGGCATGGGCGCCAAGCCTCGCGCGCCCCCGGCTATCTGGAGAATCCTGTGAATCCTCTCCCCGATGCGTTCTCTACCGGCAGTCGCGCCGGCCGCGGCGGCACTCTTCCTGTCCGCGCTTCACTGCGCCTTGTCTGCATCGTGTCTGGATGGGCGCTTGCCGGCTGCAAGTCCGACATCAACATCATTGGAAAGGCGCCGGCTCAGGAGGAAGAAGAGGTCGTTTCCGAAGCGTTTGAGGGCGACTGGGGCCAGTGGTTGAGCATGGGTGTGCTGCCCGATGGACGTCCTGTCGCAGCCTTTTACGATGCGACCGACGGCGCGCTCGGGTTCGCGATTGCCACCATCGGTGAGGATGGCACCGTGGCGTGGTCCTACGAGCAGGCCGACGGCTACGCCGACGCAGGTGGCCTCGATACCGGCGACCGGGGCAAGTACGTGGATATGGTGGTTGCAGCCAGCGGAGACATCTGGCTCGCTTACCAGGACGTGGGGAACGAAAACCTCCGATACGCGCGGCGGTATTACTTGTCGGGCGAGTGGGAGAGCGGCGTGGCCGACTCCAATTCCAACCCTGCGAGCGCGTCGGGAATGTTCGCATCGATCGCACTCGACGGGTCTGGAATCCCTGTGATTGCACACCATGATGGTGGGCTCGGAGAGCTTCGCGTGGCCCACTGGGAGGGGACTGGCTTCCAAGGCGAGGTCGTGGACGAGGGCTCCGCCCCGGAAGTGGTGGACGAGGAAGAACCGGTCGAGGCCAACGTGGGGCTGTTTCCCAGCCTCCAGATCGTCGACGGAATCGAATACATCGCGTACCACGACCAAGCGAACGGCGACCTCCTCTTCGCATCCGGGACTGCGGGTGCGTACACGCTAAGCGAGGTGGCGACCGAGGGGAATGTGGGGGCATGGCCCGACCTCGTCATCGAGAGCGGGACGATGCACATCGCTTTCCATGATGTGGGCAACCAGGACCTCATGTTTGCGACCGGTACGGTCGGCTCCTGGTCGTTCGAAGTGGTGGACGACGGGGAGTACGTGGGCGCCGACTCCGACCTGCTCTTCACGGGTGGGACCGCCCGGATCGCCTACTATGATGGGCACAACAACGATCTGAAGCTCGCGACCCGGGTGGGTGACAGCTGGAGCCTCGAGACCCGCGCGGGTGCGGAGACCGCATCCGGTTTCTTCAACGAGCTCGTCGAGACGGGCGGCCGGATTTACGGTGGCTGCTACGACTATACAAACCGCTCCGTCTGGTTCTCGGCGCTGAACTGAAATGGCATTATTTCTGGTCGTATACGCGTGGTGTGTAGCCTTTGCGGGCACACTCTCGGTAGAAGTGCTCGACGTGGGCCAGGGTGACAGCATTCTCGTGCAGACGCCTGCGGGAAAGACCATTCTGATCGATGGCGGGACCGGTCGGCGGAGTGTGGTGGGGGCCCTGGAGCGTCGGGGTATCGGGTCGGTCGACCTGATGGTCAACACGCACGCACATGCCGACCATCTCGGTGGCTTGGATGAAGTCTTGGAAGCGTTTCCGGTCGAGGTCTACGCCGACTCGGGGATGCCCCACACCACGGAGTCCTACGCCAAGGTCATTCGGGTCGTGGAGGCGCAGAACATTCGATACAAAGCGGTGCGGGCCGGACAGGTGTTCCGCTTCGATGATGGCATCGAGTTCCGAGTGCTCGGGCCGCATGACCCCCTCCTGCGTGGCACCCGGTCTGACCTCAACTCGAATTCGGTCATTGCACGGCTCGAGCATGGTGATGTTTGCTTCTTGATGATGGGAGATGCGGAGCTTGAGACTGAGCGTCAGGTGCTGGAACACGGACTCGAGCCATGTGAAGTCCTGAAGGTGGCCCATCACGGGTCGGCACACGCCAGCAGCACAGCGTTTCTGGAGGCGGCTCAGCCCGAGTGGGCCGCAATCAGCGCGGGCCGGAACAATCGGTACAAACACCCTGCACCAGAGGCTGTGCGACGGCTGGAAAAGTCTGGGGCCACGGTGCTCCGGACGGATCTGCATGGGCGCATCTTGTTTGAGTCCGATGGCAAGCGAGTCCATGTGGCGGCCGCGGTGAATCCGCCGGATGCCCCACTGCCCGATGGTGTCGAGCATCGTCCGGTTGGTCGCGCCATCGCCAACACGCCTGCAGCCGGTGGAAGCACGTCGGCCGCAACAGCCGTCGTGATGGATGGGACAGAGTCCTCGACGCAGCCTGCAGCCGCTCCGACGGCCGCAGCACCACCGAGGGAGCCCTTGGTGTCTGGGGTGTCCAGCGAAGGCGCCGCGCGTGCGTCGGCTGGAGAGACATCGCGGATGGAGCGACGGCTGGCGCGCAGAGAGGAGCGTCGACGCAGCCGGGAGCAGCGAAAGCTGGCTCGAGGAGGTGAAGCACGGACTGCGACTGCATCGGCTGCCGCCGCCCCACCACCACCTGCGGTGCCGAATCACACTTCCAAGCCCGAGGCGACAGCCTCCGCACCACCCGCCGGCAAGTTCGACATCAACACCGCGACGCGAGAGCAGCTCATCGCAGTGCCGGGAATCGGGCCTGCTCGTGCAGACGCCATCCTGCAGTACCGCACGGCGAACGGACCTTTTTTGTCCATCGCCGCATTGGATGCTGTCTCCGGCATCGGTCCAGCGATTGTCTCGCAGCTCCAGAACCACGCATTCGTGCGCTGAGCACCCATCTCGATCTCAGGAGTCACCGTGTCCAAGCCTCGAATCGTAGTCGACCGCATTGAAGGGGCCTTCGCAGTCCTCGAGGTGGCAGGTCAGACCATCGAGATACCGGCTGCGGTCTTGCCTCCGGAGGCGGGCGAGGGGACGGGCGGCGGCGGCGAGGAAGGGCGACGGCGCTTCTGCGGCCCAGCCGGGCAATTTATCGAGGAAGGCCGCCGCGGCGACGGTCGCGGTTGAGGCCGCCGTCGAGTCCTCCGGCATCGAGTCGGCACTTGTCGCCTCCTTGACCTCCTCGTCGCTCCGCCGAGCGCCGAACATGGTCGCGCGCGCTCTCGAGCGCAAGAGTGACGTTCACCGTCGTCGGCAGCCAGTGCGGCCGCCACACGACGGCGCCCTGCGCGATGTCGCCGGCGCTCGCGTCGCGGGACACGCCCAGGGCCGCGTAGTAGCCGCCGTCGTCGCCGCCCCCGCCGCCGCCCGGCGCGGCGACCGGG
>CAJWOS010000621.1 GCA_913044235.1 uncultured Pseudomonadota bacterium | reverse complement strand
GCCCCAACCATAGGGAGCCCCGATGATTCAAAGTCTTTCTTCGTCTGCCGCTTCCGTAGGGTCTGCGTCGCAGCCGCTCCTCGACCGTGCCCAGCCGGCATCCAAAGTCGAGCCTGCACGCAGTACCGAGCAAGAGGCCGCCACCCGCACATCCATCGATACGGTCGCACAAGGCCGACGCGCGAGCATCCGAGCGCTCAATGGTGGGCTGAGCATTGTCCAGGGCGTCGACAATGCCGCGGAGCAGGTCCAGGAACGACTCGTCGAGTTGAGACAACTCGCCACCAAGGCCGCCTCCAACCGGCCGGGGAGCCCCGACGAACCCACCCTTCTCGAACAGACCGAGAAGCTCAAGGAGGAGATCAACGCGCTTGCGGAAGACACCTCCTTCAGCGGGTTCAACCTCACCGATGGCAGCCAAGCAGCACTCGAAATCCGCACCGACCTGGAGCTCGAAGCGCCCATTTCCATCCCCACCCCCGACCTGTCCACAGAGTCTCTGGGCATCGATGAAGTGGACTTGTCTACCATCAACGGCGCACGCGCTGCGGTCCGAACCATCGATGCTGCCATCGAAGGCGTGGACGGTGTCCGGCTCGAGGTGCTCCAACAGGAGGGTATCCTCGCGGCTGCTGCACGCTTCGATATCGAACGGGCTGGGGCCCTGGGCGCCACGCCGTTGAGTGATCGAGCGGCGGCAGCAGAGTCGGCAGCCGAAGCCAACGTCCAGCTTCGGGATGCCCCCGATGCGGCACGACAACTGCAGACCCAGACCCTCTCGCGCGATGCGGTGAGCGTATTGCTTGCCTGAGTGGCGCAGCGATGGGCGACTGGACAGCCCCGGACTTGGCGAGCAGCTCAGGCGGCCAACCCAGCCGAAAAACACCACGCGACGGTCGAGCGCGACCCCAGTCCACCCTGGACGTTCACGACCGGCCCGTTACCCGAAGCGTCTACCGCCCGGAGCACACGATGCTGGTTCTTCTTTCTCCCGCAAAGTCTCTCGACTGGTCTCCCGTCGCGACGGAGCTCGACCAGTCTCAGCCGGTCCTTGGCAGCGACATGGGCATCCTCATGCGGGTTATGAAGCGCAAGACACCGCAAGAACTCTCCGCGCTGATGCACATCTCCGACAAGCTCGCCCACCTCAACCGCGACCGGTTCGAAGCGATGTCGGGCGCACCGGAGCCCACCCTCGCCCGGCCGGCCGCGCTCGCATTCAATGGTGATGTGTACCAGGGGCTCTCCGCCCGCACCCTGTCCCACGACGATCTCGCCTGGGCACAAGACCATGTCGCCATCTTGTCGGGCTTGTACGGTGTGCTCCGTCCTCTCGATGCGATCGAGCCCTATCGACTGGAGATGGGCACGCGACTCAAGACGCGGCGCGGCACCAACTTGTACTCCTTCTGGGGAGACCGGGTCACGCGGGTGCTCAACCGACGGCTCCAGGACCACCCCAGCCCCGTCGTGGTGAACCTGGCGAGCAACGAGTACGCGAAAGTCGTTCAGAAAAAACAGCTCAAGGCCAATGTGATCACACCCGTGTTTTTGGAGGCCACCGGCGACACTGCAAAGACAATCAGCTTCTTCGCAAAGCGCGCCCGCGGGATGATGACCCGCTTCATCGTTGAAGGTCGGCTCACGGACCCCGCCGACCTCGAAGGCTTCACAGCGGGCAGCTATCGGTTCTCCCCCGAGCGGTCGACCGCCGACAAGCCCGTGTTCATTCGACCGAAACCACCCCCCGCCCGCTAAACCAAAACCGGCAGGCCAACGCCTCATGCTTCCACATTTATCCCTCGAGCCGGGGAAGACAGAGACCGAGTGGCATCGGGCAGTAGTCTCCGAAGCGCTCGCGATCACGGCCGACTCGGTGCCGGTTCGCCTCGCCTTGGCCCCCGCCTGCGAACCCGAGCAGCCCGACCCGGCCTTCCCATCGCCCGGCGCCTGGCGCGACGCGGATCGCGCCATGGCAAAAGCGGCCGCGGCATTGGAGGATGTGCGCGACTCTGACGGCGTCTTGATTGAAGTGTCCGGTCCGGTGGCACCCGCCATCGAGTCTGCTGCCTTCCGAAAGGCCGCGCTCAAGCGCCTGGGCGCGCGTCAGGCCTTTGTGGCTACCGCTGGCGGGCGCCACCTGCGCATGCGAGATGCCTTGCGCGCCAACCCATCTGCCGATGTGGCTGCGCTGCTCACCGGTGGCTCTCTGGTGTCCGATACCGTCTGGTTGGTCGACACCTCGGGGGTTCAAGCCGTCGTCTGCGACCAAGAGCTGATCCACATCACCGGTGCGCGCACCCCTCTTTCTGGCGCTGTCGACAACCGCGTTGACCCGGACCAGATCGTCTTTGCTCGCGCCCTCCTTGCCTTTTTGGCTGGCCTCGGCGGAGCCCTGCTGTTGGCTGGCCTGATCGCGCGCTTGTGAGGGTCAGCTAAAAGCCTCCCCGCAGCCGGCCCCAAATCGTTCGCGGTGCAGGCTCAAAGGTGTGGATCGGTGCTCGTCCCGCAAGGAGGTCGGCCAGGAAGCCTTCGGCCACGACACGGTCGTACCGCCCTCCCAAGTATCCGTTGCCGAGGCTCTCGCGCAGAGCCTCCGGGACCGCCTGCAGTCGCCGCCAAGGGTCGAGCAACCCCACGGGTGGCGTGCGGGCCCCGTCGGTCTTCAGGGTGCGACACAGCGACAGTCCGCGACGAGCGCCCAGCCGGGGCAAGGCCACGAGGACCATGTCGAACCGCTGGTGGCGCACCAGACGCACCGGGTCTTCCGATGGCTCCGGCGTGCGCACTCTCGCCACGCCCGACAGCAGTGCCATCATCTTGAGTCGATCACGCATGGCCGGATCGACCAACAGAACGATGGGGAGAGACGCGGTCATGGCGTGCGCCCAGGGAGCAGCGCATGGGCTTCGAGCCGCGAAAGTTGCAAGCCCGTGAACAGCTCAAAGGCTCCGATCGCCTGCCCCACAAGCATTCCCCAGCCATCGTCGAAGCGATGTCCGAGCTCGGCAAGTCTCGCGTGATGTGGGGGCGTCGGATCCCAATAGTTGAGGTCGGACCACAGCACTGACCGCTCGGAAAGTCGCGCTGGATCCAGAGCGTCGATGCAGACACGCCCCGGCCCGCTGACAGCCTGGACCACGAGGCCCACCTCGCACGCCACAGCGGCAAAAGCCTCCGGCGTCAGCGGGCCTGGCCGGACCCGCGAACCCAGCTGCTCTGCCACCGCTCGAGCCCGTGCCGTGGTGCGGTTGAGCAGGTAGACCACCGGTAGACCGGCATCGAGCAGCGCGCCGACCGCCGCGCGTCCTGCACCACCGGCCCCCAGCACCAAGGCCGGGCGCGTCTCGTCGAACCCCAGCCCACAAAGGTGGCTTCGCAGACCAGAACCATCGGTGTTGTGCCCCACGAGCCGACCCTGCTCCCGCCGAATCACATTCACCGCTCCGGCCCGCTGCGCCGATGGCGCCAGCGCATCGAGGTGCGGAATCACCGCCTCCTTCAGCGGCACCGTGAGGTTCGCGCCCGCGAGTCCCAAGGTTCGGAGGGCGTCGGGCACGCGGTCTGCCCGGTCGGGCGGGACATCCAGTGCTCCGTAGCGGGCATCGACCCCGAAGTGCGCAAACCAGGTGTTGTACAGACCAGGGCTCGCGCTGTGGGCGACCGGCCGACCGAGCACGGCATACAGGCGGGTGTGACCGGTGATGGTCACGTGCTCAGTCGCCGTCGGTGGACAGGTGCGTTCGCGCGGCGTGCACATCTGAACGAATCTGGGCCGTCAGTTCGTCGACGCCCTCGAACTGCATCTCGCCTCGAAGTCGCGCCACGAAAGACACGTCCATCTCAGAGCCGTAGATGGTTCCGGACCAGTCGAGGAGGTGCACCTCGAACCGCGTAGGGCCGTTCGCGCCAAAGGTGGGCCGCACGCCGATGTTGGCCACGGCCTCGACCGGACTGCCGCCATCGATCCGTGCCCAGACCGCATAGACACCGGATGCCGGCACAAACTCGTTGGCGCACTCCAGGTTTGCTGTAGGAAAGCCC
>CAJWOS010000620.1 GCA_913044235.1 uncultured Pseudomonadota bacterium | reverse complement strand
GAATGGATCCGCTCACAATTTGGCCTGCAATGGTCCCTTTCAGCTTGCCGAATTCCACGACATCCTTCTCGGCTTGTCGAATCCCCTGCTCAAGCATCACGGCTTCGCGATCCGTGGTCGGGTCCCCACCGGCACGAATGGTGCTCCGTCCCCACGAGGACATCGCGACATCGACCTGCTCCACGAGCGTTCGCGCAAGTGCGCGCGTGCTCTCTGGGTAGTCCTCGCTCTCAGCAATCGCCGTGTACCGCGAGCGCATGCGTCCACCGATGTCGCGGACCAGGGAGCCGGGGGCATCTTTGGGGACCCCAAGCACCTCGGCTGGAGTGACTCCCTTCAGCCGATTCACTTCGAGCTCGAGCCTCTTGTGCATCCCATCCACCCGCGAGGACTTGCGCAAGTGCTCCGCTACGTGGGCGCGCCCGGAGCGACGGCTCCCTGACGACGACTGCGAGCGCTGGCCTCGGCTCAGGGCTCGCGGGGCGGTCTTGGTACCGGCCGACCGACGACCCGCCTCATCGGACCGCTTGCGCACGCGTGCCTTCTCTCCGCGTGTTTTTTCGCCGCCGAGGCCCTCCGCTCGAGACTCCAGACGACGTTCGACGCGGCGAGCCGCTGGAGGCGTGAATCGAATCAGACCCAGGTGGTGGAGCGCCTGCAAGTCAGACGAGACCGTTGCGGGAGTGGTGTTGTTCTGCACCACCACCTCACCGAGTGCACGTGTTCCATCCCCATCAGCCAACACGCGATGGGTATCCGTGCCGACCAGGTTCAAGATGTCTGGCAAGAGGTCTTCCTGTCCGATCTCCAGCGCCTCAAATGCATGCACTTCGGCAAATCGAACCTCGGCAGGTTCATAGACCGCCGCCCAGAGCATTTGGATGAAGGTCTGTCGATCACCTTCCACACCGGAACCGTCGCCGTCCGAGACAAACTCCAGCTGTGCGCCCCGCACAGCCACATCAACGATGCTAGTATCGCGGAGGTCCACCAATCCACCGCCAGCGAGCCGGAGCGGATGTCCGATCGCAGGGTCGGTACCCCGAACTCGAACCTGTCCCGTGAACCGCTCGGCCCAAGCTCCGGCCAGTCGCTGCGCTACCTGGAAGACCACGGGGCCGCCCATGCGGGGCATGAGACTGCGATTCGAGCGCTCGGCGGGAGGCCGCCACCCACGCTGCGGGCCAGAAGCACCGCGTGCGACCATCCGCCCCAACAGGTCCCCGCCGCGCAATCCACGCTGTGGTGACGCTGGCGCTTCGTCATCGGCAAGCAAGACCAACGGAAGGTCGAGCACCGCGAACGGCTTTCGGAGGTACTCGGCCCCACCAAACCGCTCGCGCAGCGCGCGGATGGAGTCCGCACCGTCGCTCAGGGCGGTCGTGACGAACACGCGCACCTCTGGACGCTGGAGCCGAGCGCACGCCTCGGGTGCCATCGTAGCGAGCTGGGCGTCGAGGAACGCTACGTCGAGCTTGCCGTCGACAGTTGCAACTTCGACCGCTTCGGGTGTGCTCGCCACACGGACGCGGTGCCCCTCCGCTTCTAGGGTACGACGCACGAGGGCGAGCAAGGTCTTATCGGGGTCGGCGAACAGGACGCGCATCATCGGAAAGCTTCGGCTGTAGGAGACTACGGTGTGGGAGATGGTGGCGAATCCGGCTACATCCTGCCGGGTTCGGCGGCGAGGAACAACGTGCCGGAGTCGATTGAGGAGCTGATGTGAACGGTATCCCGGTCCAACTCGCCATCCTAAAGTTGGGGCGCAGTGTTCCGAACTTGGCGGTGTTCGATCTTGAGCCCACCTCGCCTGATGGACAGACCGTGGTGACGTGGGGGGACTATCCTCCCATTCAGACTTCGGCCTTCAAGCAGCCCGCACGCGAGGCAATTGGAGACCTTCCGCCTGGCGGACTCCTTGCAGGGTACCTGAGCTACGAAGCCGGCGCCACCTGTGAGCGCATGCCCGCCCCGGTACACCCGCCTCGGCTTCCTGTTGTTCATCTTCGTCCCACAGAGGGGCATCTCGTCTACCATCACGGCAGCCAGGAGTGGGCCGTTCACGGCACCGCACGGTTCCGAGATCAAGCGGAAGCGCTCCTGCAGCCGCCATACTCAACACCGCCCCGTCCTGCCCTCCCAACCCCGACTCCGCTGCAGGGTCCCGCCGAGCGCTTCACCGATGCGGTCCAGACCGCACTTGCGCACATCCATAGCGGCGAGGTGTACCAGGTAAACCTCGCCTGGGAGGCCTCCTCTCCCCCGCTCGCGTCCCCGCTTGAAACCTGGCTTGAGCTTCGGCAACACAATCCAGCGCGGCGGGGCGCCTACGTTCAGGTGGACCCTGGGACCGCGGTTCTCTCCAACAGCCCCGAGACCTATCTCGACGTGCTGCCGGCTCCATCGAGTGCACTCTGCGCTCGCTCGGTACCCATCAAAGGCACAGTTCGGCTTGCCGACGGTGCCTCCGGCAGGGAGCACCTCGCAACGAGCCCCAAAGAGCGAGCCGAGCTGACGATGATCGTGGACATGGTCCGCAACGACTTGGGACGTGTGGCCGACTGGGGGAGCGTGACGACCGGGCCGCGAACACTCACCGTGTGCGGCGACCTGATTCATGCCGAACAGGTGGTCGAAGCGACGATGAGAGCCGGTCTCGACGCACTCGACGCCATCGAAGCCTCGTTTCCACCCGGAAGCGTCACGGGTGCCCCCAAGGTCCGAGCCATGGAGCTCATCCGAGCACTGGAACCGGTACCTCGTGGGGTCTACACCGGGGCGATCGGCTTCTTCACCGCCACGGGCACCGCACGATTCAATGTGGCGATCCGCACCATCACTTGTACACAGTCGGCCTCGAGCTACCACCTTGGGGCAGGCATCGTCGCCGACTCGGTACCAAGCGCCGAGTGGCGCGAGACCCGCGCCAAGGGCAACCGCATTCATGCGGTCCTCTCTGCCGCCGCGAACCAGGGCGAACAGGCATGACGAAAGCACTGGCTCCCGGCCTCTATGGAATCGCTGATGCTGGATTCGGCGATCCCGTCGAACAGGGGATCCAGCTTGCGGACGGCGGTGCAGAGATCATCCAGCTCCGGGCGAAGCACTGGACCACGGCTGCACGAACCCGAGCGGGTCTCGCGCTCGTGGAACACCTTCGCCCGCGCGGTGTCCGCGTCATCATGAACGACGACCTCCAGGCGGCGCTGGCCTCGAATGCCGACGGCCTGCACCTCGGTCAAGACGATGGCGACCTCATGACGGCGCGCAGCAAGCTGGGTGCCAACGCCATCGTCGGCCGGTCCACCCATTCTCTTGCCCAGGCCATCGAGGCAGCCACCCAAGCCGACTACATCGGCTTCGGTCCAGTGTTCACCACCACCACAAAACGCGCCGCTGGAACCCCGCGGGGCCTCGAGGTCCTCGAGCAGGTCCTGCGTACCGTATCGCTGCCTGTAGTGGCCATCGGCGGCATACGGCTGAAGCACCTGCCCCATCTGCGCCGCATAGGCGTGCGCCATTGGGCCGTCATATCCGACATCATGAACGAACCTGACAGAGTCTTGAGAGCCCGTCGTTACCGCTATGTTCCTGCGACGTCCACGCGCTGATCCAGCCAGCGTTCCACGAGGTGGCCCAACGCACTATATTCATGCTATTCCTATGCTCGACGTTGGAGCGTCAAGACCTCGCATCCTGCCTGCCCTCCCCGGCGGGCGTCGGTCTACTTCCCGCCTACACGCTTCATCTCCCCTCCTCGGTCCGCTCGGAGCCCCGATGCGCCCCTTTCGTCTGCTGCTGATCGCCCTCGCCCTTCCGATGGCCTCCCCCTCTGTGACGGAGGCTGCGCGCAATCGCACCGCCGCGCGGGCTGAAGCGGCGCCCGGCTCCGCACCTGCCATCGTTCCTGCGGAAGGTTCCCTCTGGGACTTCATCGAAGACGTAGAAGGCACGATCCCCGTCGGTGAGGTGGTCCCTGAGAGCGAAGAGCTTGCGGAAGAGCGGCAGGAAGAAGCTCGCTTCATCGCAGCCCTCTCGGCCGCAGATGCCC
>CAJWOS010000619.1 GCA_913044235.1 uncultured Pseudomonadota bacterium | reverse complement strand
GCATCCACCCGCCCCTGCCAGACCTCGTCAGGCACCACACCCATCTCGATCCCAGCCATCCGCAGCCAGATCGCGATCCAGATCTGTCCTGATTCACGCCGCAAGCGGGCAAACCGAACGATTATCGGCCGGTTGTCCCGTGTCAGGACCGCGCCCCCAACTGCCCCCACCCAGTCTGGCGAGAGCCGCCCAACCAGTGCCTGCTCAACGCCTGCGAGGTCTTCCACCCCAATGCCTTCGCGCACTGCCCGCGTGAGGGGCCCGTTGCCGATCACGATCGCCGCCAGCGGCTCGTCCGTACCCGGCGCAACCCGTGCCCGCTCTGATAGCCAACCCTCCACCGAACCCGGTGGAAGCTCGATGTCGCCCAGTGTGATTCGCCCTGCCATCTGTTCCACCTCGAGCCGGCATCGCCACCGCGACTCCGGCGGCCCACGCTCCTACCCCGTGGCGATGGGCCCGACACCCCCACACCACCCGAGGCGGTGAGCGCGCTCAGTCTTTCGGGACATATCCGAGATTGGGCGCCAGCCACCGCTCGGCCTCAGCGACGGACCACCCCTTCCGGCGAGCATAGTCTGCAACCTGATCCCGACCAAGCTTGCCGATGCCGAAGTATCGACTCTCCGGGTGGGCGAAGTACCACCCCGATACCGATGCCGCCGGTGCCATGGCCATGCTCTCCGTGAGACTCATCCCGGTCTGCTGCTCAGCACGTAACAACTGAAACAAGACGGATTTCGCGGTGTGATCTGGACAGGCCGGGTACCCCGGCGCTGGCCGAATGCCCCGATACCGCTCGGCGATGAGGTCGTCGGGAGAGAGACCGACTTCATCGTGACCGCCCCAGAGGTCGCGCCGAAACCGTGCATGCATCCACTCCGCAAATGCTTCTGCGAGGCGGTCGGCCAACGACTCAAGCAGAATGGCCCGATAGTCATCATCATCGGCCTTGAAGGCGGCAACACGCTCCGCAACGCAATGCCCAGCGGTCACCGCAAAACCACCCATATGGTCTGTGCACGCACCATCTTCAGCGACAGGACGTAGAAAGTCCACCAGCGAACGATTGGGCTGGTTGCGACTCTTTCGCGCTTGCTGGCGGAGCATCGGTACCCGAACCACCCCATCATCTCCTTGGATGACGATGCTCTCGCCATCGCGGGCGGCTGGCCAGATCGACACGACCCCTCTTGGGCGAAGCCATCCCTCTCGCTCCACTTCGTCGAGCATGTCCTGTGCACTCGCAAACAGGTCGCGAGCCGTTGCACCCACCACCGCATCATCTAGAATCTCTGGGTAGCGTCCGTGGAGCTCCCAGGTCCGGAAAAACGGTGTCCAATCGATCCAGGATCGAAGCTCCGCCACGCTGGGCTCGAATGAGCGTGTGCCGGTCCATGCTGGCGAGCTCACCTGTGCTATTTCGAGTGGTGTGCCGTTGTTCCGGGCCGTCTCAAACGGTGCGAGCCGGGCATCTCCGCGGCTCGCTCGCCGCACCCGAATGTGCTCTTGTTCCGACTGGATTTCGGACAGGTAGTTCACCTTCCGTGTTTCCGACAACAACGCGCCCGCGACCCCCACGGCGCGAGAGGCATCGGTCACATGCACCACTCCATGACCGTAGTGCGGTGAGATCTTCACCGCGGTGTGCAGCTTCGATGTGGTGGCACCCCCAATCAGCAACGGCACACTGAAATCCTGGCGCTTCATCTCCCGTGCGAGGTGCACCATTTCATCCAGCGATGGCGTAATCAGACCGGAGAGCCCCACGATGTCGGCGTCACAGGCACGTGCTTCGTCGAGAATCTTCTGTGCTGGGACCATCACCCCGAGATCAACGACCTCGTATCCATTGCACTGCAACACCACGCCCACGATGTTCTTACCGATGTCATGAACATCTCCCTTGACCGTGGCGAGAAGCACCGTGCCTTTGCCCGCTTTCGCATTGGGGTTTCGAGCCTTTTCCTCTTCCAGATAGGGCAACAACCAACCCACTGCTTTCTTCATGACCCGCGCCGACTTCACCACCTGCGGGAGAAACATCTCTCCCCGCCCAAAGCGGTCTCCCACGATGTTCATGCCGTCCATTAGTGGTCCTTCAATGACCATCAGCGGACTCTTGAGCAGGCCGAAGGCCTCGGCTGTGTCTTCTTCGATGAACTTGTTGATCCCGTGCACCATCGCGTGGGAAATGCGCGCCTGCACTGGTGCCTCGCGCCAGGAGAGGTCGGCTTCCTTGGCTTTCGCCTGACCCTTCGCGGTGTGTGCCACCTCAAGCAGTCGCTCCGTGGCATCGGAGCGCCGATTCAACACCACGTCTTCCACCCGCTCTCGCACCACCGGGTCGAGGTCGCTGTAGACCGCCAGCTGGCCTGCATTCACGATCCCCATGTCCATGCCCGCGCGCACCGCGTGGTAGAGGAACACAGAGTGAATGGCCTCCCGAACGGGGTTGTTGCCTCGGAAGGCGAACGAGATGTTCGACACGCCCCCACTCACCTTGCAGCCCGGCAGCTCCCGCTTGATCCGGCGGGTGACTTCGATGAACGCCACACCGTAGTCAGCGTGCTCTTCGATCCCTGTCCCCACAGCGAAGATGTTCGGATCGAAGATGATGTCTTCTGGCGGAAAGCCCACCTGGGTGGTGAGAAGTCGAAAGGCCCGGCTGCAGATTTCGACCTTCCGCTCCACGGTATCGGCTTGGCCCTGCTCGTCGAAAGCCATCACAATCACGGCCGCCCCAAACTGGCGTACTGTGCGCGCCTGCTCCAGAAACGGTGCTTCGCCTTCCTTGAGCGAGATGGAGTTCACCACGCCCTTTCCCTGAAGACACTGCAAGCCCGCTTCCAGCACCTCCCACCGTGAAGAGTCGAGCACCACCGGCACCCGTGCGATGTCGGGCTCGCTCGCGACCAGTTTCAAAAATCGGACCATGCATGCTTTCGCATCGAGCATGCCGTCGTCCATGTTGACGTCGATGAGCTGCGCTCCCGCCTCAACCTGCTGACGCGCGACTTCGAGAGCCGTCTCGTAGTCTTCCTCCTGGATGAGTCTCCGGAAGCGCCGGGAGCCGGTCACGTTGGTTCGCTCGCCAATATTCACGAAGTTCACGTTCTTCGGGCCGATCACTGTGGGCTCCAGGCCCGACAGGTACAGATGAGATGCAGTCTGCGTGCGCTTTCTCGGCTCGACGTCTTTCACAGCCTCGGCAATGGCCTGGATATGTTCCGGACCCGAGCCACAACACCCCCCGAGCAGGTTGGCGAGTCCCGTCTCGGCCCACTCCCGAAGATGCTGTGCCATCAGTCCAGGGGAGTCGTCGTATTCACCCAGCTCGTTGGGCAAGCCCGCGTTGGGGTAGGCGCTCACATAGGTGTTGCTGTTTCGGTTCAAAGAGTCCACGTACTGGCGGAGCTGGTCTGCACCGAGCGCGCAGTTGAGGCCGATCGAGAGCGGCTCAGCATGCGACATCGACGTCCAGAAGGCCTCGGCGGTCTGCCCCGAGAGGGTTCGACCCGAGGCATCGGTGATGGTGCCACTAATCATCAGTGGCAACCGGTCGTCGGTGTGGACTCCAGCGTCGGTCCAGTAGCGGTCGATGGCAACGAGTGCAGCCTTGGCATTGAGCACATCGAAGATGGTCTCCACGATGATGATGTCGCTACCACCATCTACAAGGCCCTTGCACGCGTCGTAATAGGAATCTACAAGTTGCTTGAAGGACACATCTCGGTAGCCGGGGTTCTCCACGTCTGGTGAGATGCTGGCGGTCTTGTTCGTGGGCCCGATTGCGCCCGCAACCCAGCGAACACGTCCGGTGCGAGCCTCCGACTCGTCTGCCGCGCGGCGCGCAAGAGACGCTGCCGCATGGTTGAGCTCGTACCCGATGTGCGCTAGCCCATGAAGGGACTGTGAGATCGCATTGGCGTTGAAGGTATTCGTCTCGATGATATCCGCACCCGCATCGAGATAGGCCGCGTGAATGCCTTGGATCACATCAGGCCGGGTGAGGTTCAGGATGTCGTTGTTTCCCTGCAGCTCGATCGCATGGTCACCAAAACGCTCGCCACGAAAGTCAGGC
>CAJWOS010000618.1 GCA_913044235.1 uncultured Pseudomonadota bacterium | reverse complement strand
AATGGGGCCCCCGGGCACTGGGCCACCGAACCGTCTTGGCCAGCGCAGCCGACCCGTCGGTCAACACCTGGCTCAACGAGCGACTCAATCGCAGCGAGTTCATGCCGTTCGCACCGATCGTGCGGCAGCAGGATGCCGCACGGTGGTTCAAAGGCATCGACACCGCCGCCGCCGCCGCCCGCTTCATGACGGTCTGTTTCGAGTGCACCGAAGAGTTCAAGCGTCTCGCTCCCGCTGCCGTACACATCGACGGCACCGCACGGCCCCAACTGCTCAGTCCCTCCGATGATCCAGCGCTCCACGCTCTGCTCGACCGAATGGAGCAGCTCACCGGAGCCCCAGTGCTGATCAACACCAGCTTCAACCTCCACGAGGAGCCGATCGTGTGCACGCCGAGCGACGCCGTGCGGGCGTTCGATCAGGCGAAGCTCGATGCACTGTGGATGGGACCGTATGTGGTCTCCCGACCTCGGTTCGGCGCCTGGAATGCGCGCAACTGAGCCACTCTTCCCAGGGGTGGTCGCTCACATCCCGCGCAGATCCACCATGTCGACCGCACGGCGTGCCATGGCAGGCTCCAGTGCCACCGACACGAGCATGTGGCCGAGCTCCGGTCCCGAGACGGTGGCGTAGCGCTGCTGCAGCGTCTTTGCGCCCAGCGTGCCCAGCAGGGAGAGCGCGGCGTTTGACACCACACTCCCCACCCGCTCGCCCAGCCGGTCTTCATCCCGATCGCTACCGCTGATAAAGCTCGGGCGCACAATCGTGTATTGCATTTCGGACGCCACGAGTCGGGTCTCGACAACGTGTCGTGCTTGCAGGTACGCATTCGAGGAGGGACGGTCGGCCCCGAGGCTCGAAAGGTACACCACCCGAGCCGAAGGAGCCGTGGCTTCGACCGAGTCGAGAACGAGGTTGGTGTAGCCCGTGTCGACCTGCGCATAGGTAGGAAGCTGACCGGTTCGCGCGGACTCTCGACGGGCTCCGGCACGCGTAATCCCCAGCAACAGGAACACGTGCGTGGGCTGTGTTCGCTGCACGAGTGCACGAATCGCTGGCGCATCCCACGCCACCGCAGCCAGCTCGGCCCCACACGCTTCGAGGTCCGCGCCCACGGTCGACGCCCGGGGCGAGCCCGGTCGCAGATGCGCAACCACGGGCAGTCCCCGCTTGCAGGCATCTTGGGCCACATGACGCCCGGTGTAGCCGGTTGCGCCAAATACGAGCAGTCGAAAGTCCGACATCACTTCCTCCGAGCGCGGCCCTTATCGGGCCCTTCCCACAGTCGGCCCATCGAGCCCCGCTTCCGCGCGGAGCTGCGGTCAGGCATCGCGGTCAGGAGACGCACATCCTGCGTCGGCCTGTGCCCCTGTGTGCTTCGGCAGGCGCCACAGGCTCCCAAACCCTCGGAACAACTCGCCGGAGAGCACACCACCACTGCGAGAATCGCGACTGGCCCGCACATAGCTGTTGATGATGTCGCCCTTCTCGTCGTACCGACTTCCCGGCCTGCTGAGGTTCATCGCAATGCGAACCACACCCCGACTCCCCAGGTGCACCACTCGAATGGTGTCGTCATCGAGCACCGCTTCCACCACACCCACGTGGGTGAGCTGGTCGTCGCGACGTCCGTTTCGATTCCGGTCGTAGGTGTTGTCCCAAAACACGATGTCGCCGAGGAATGGCCGCTTCTTTTTGTGCAGCAGTCCTTCCCGCTTGGCCAGCGCGTAGAGATCTTTGCTGGCGCCGTTGAAGTCCCAGCCCGCACGGGCATAGGCCGCCTCAACCATGCCAGAGCAGTCATAGCGGTGCGTCTCCCCTCCACCGGTCATGCGACGCTCGCCGACCAGCTCCCCTGCGGCCCGCGCCACGGCCTCACCACCCTTGCGCCGCTTGCGGGGAACCGCGGGCTCGGCTTCCGCGACCGCCTGTGGAGTGGACGCCGGCTCGACGCGCTCCGCGTAGGCTTCTTTGGGCGCAGACCCCATGTGCCGCACGGGGCCGGGAAAGCGCATGCCCTGCTTGGCGCATGCCGAGAGGAGAAGCGCAAGAGTCACGGCGCACACCATCCCCTGCGGGCGGGCGTTGCAACCCTTGGAAATGACGGGCGAAAAACGGGGAATCATAGTGCCTTCCGACTGCATCTCACAGTGTATTGCACTTGACCCGCCAACGGCAACCCTCCATCGAGTTCGAGGTCTCTTCCATGCACGCACCACCGCCGCCCCCCGCTGGTGTCGTGGTGAGCGGAATCCCCCCTCCGCAGGTGCGCGCGGCACCACCCCCTGCTCGAGCTTGAGGCGCCCGCCAGGCTCGGATGCCGCACGCGCTCCGTGTCCATACGCGGCGAGCCCGATCGGGTGACATGCATCCAGAACACGCCGTCAGCGACGGCCTTTACCGCTGCGCTTCCCGCCCTTCCCCAGCGCGCCTTGAACGTTGGCGGTAATGCCGTAGCTGTTTTGGTTGCCGTATGCGGTCATGCTGTGGCGGATGGAGCCACCGAGGGTCCAGGAGCCGATCGAGATCGCAGCACCGGCAAAGTACGCAAATTCATGCCCAAACCCAGGCAAGCCGTCCTGCGACACCCAGTCGCGACGCTCTCGCACATCGTTGAAGTACCAAGAGGGCTCCAGCCCAGCGTACAGCGTGAAGGGATCGAGCACACTGTCGACGGTCAGGGGTGTGCCCACGCCACCAGTGGCCGGGATGGTGGTGGGTCCGTACTGGTACTGGTTGTAGAAGAAGTCTGGCCCGACAGTGAAGCCGATCTTCCCCCAAGTGGGGCCCATGAAATTCCCCAAGCGAGCTTCGAACCCCGAGAGCGGGCCTCCCGACATCACATAGGCACCCGACGCGCGCGCATGGCCTCGCATCTTCGGGTACCGCCGCCCACGCTCCCAGTACTGAATGCCCGCCACCGCCCCAACGGACACGACCGAGACGGGATCTCCGGTCTCGGGAGTGAAGGTGGTGCCTCCAAGCGACGGCCGGAGGTAGGTCTGGTTCTTCCACCCTTTCTTCTTGCCCTTGGCGAGTGCCGGCATACCCGCAGTCATCCCCGCCAAAACAAAAAGTCCGAGCAAACGGTTCATGTCTACTTCCTCTGCATCGGGTCGCTCTACGCCCATGGAGCCAGACGACCTCGTGCACACATCGGCCAAGCATCGCTTCCGTTGAAGTCCATTTCCGGGCCGCTCAGGGGTATTGGTCGTTCAAGTATTGTTCCAGCGCCGCGTTCACCCGACGCAAATTGGGCGCAATCAACCGTGAAATGAACGCTTCGACCTGACTCTTCATGGTTTTCGCCAGAAATCGGTTCACGCCCGGAATTTTTCGGAGGTCGATGTCGAGCTCGCCGACCAGAGCCACGGTGGTGTGCTCGGGCCCCGCACTCGAGAGCCGAGTCTCGCCAGTGCAGCGCACCTGGTTGCGCAGCGCCGGAACCACGAGCGTCCAGCGTGCAAGGGTGTTCTCATCGTCCCAGCTCGCATGGTCCTCCCATCGCAACATCTCCGGACGCACAAACCCGGTGGCGACCGAGGGAATCGGCGTGGACGCATACCAGACGTTGAGCAAGTCGACGCCATCATCCCGCTCCGTTCGGGACTCCACTTCGATTCGGGAGATGTCGGGGAGATAGGCCGCGAGCGAAGAAAGATCATCACGGTAGGTGCGATACACCCGCTCCAGCGGATGCGCGATTCGAGTAGATGAGTCGATCCGCATGGCGTGCCTCCGGTCCCATGGCCGCGGGGGCATGATTGTACCGGAGTCCCTTTGTCCGCGCTGCATCCTCCCGTCGTTGTGCTGGAGTCCCACCACCGGGAAGAGGTGCGGGCGTTCTTCGAGCAGGATCCGATCGCACATGTCTACCAGCTCGCCCAGCTCGAGCGAGACAGCCTGGAAATGGAGCGTCGAGGCACTTGGACCGCCTGCCGCACTTCGGGAGGAGCCCTTCGCGCGGTGCTGTATTGCCGATGGCCGATGGGGCGGGGAGCAGCCCTGAATGCCCTTCCATCTGGTGAACCGGCCGGCTGTGGACTCCTGGGACAGAGGCTGGCGCGGCGCGGGGGGGCCCGGCTGGGCGTGGGGGCACGTGCGG
>CAJWOS010000617.1 GCA_913044235.1 uncultured Pseudomonadota bacterium | reverse complement strand
CAAGTCACTTGTTGCTTGGATTTTCGTGCGGAGGGCTGGACGAGTTGCAGCAACCGCTTAAGCCTGCAGTGCTGTGGTTGAAAATAATTTTGCACGCAAAAATCAAGGGCCTGGCCAGCTCCTCGGCTTCTCGCCGAAGACGCACAACCTTCGAGTGGTCGACCACGTTCACGCGAGCCGCATCCTTCAACACGAGGTTGAGCTCGTAGCTGTAGAAGCTCGTATTCTTCCCATGCACCCGCTCCCGGATGATCTGCAGGGCATGGATCTGCGAGAACGGCACATGGTCTTCACTGCACTGCGCCATGCCCACTTGGGCCGGCGGTCGGCTGCCCCGAAAAAAGGCCCCCATTCGCTTGTCGAACACCCGTGGCGCGCACATTTTGCGCCACGCAAAGCCCCCCGCGACGAGGAAGATTCCGCCGAACAGCAGACCCCCGACCACCCCTTCGAACGGCATGGGAAGGACAGCGAACCCCGCAAGCAAGGCACCCACCATGATGGTCAGCCCCACCGCGATGAAGATGCCCGCGAAAAGCCGCGCGCCCCAGGATGCCGCGAAGACCAACCGGTGCGCCGACTGCTGCTTCAACCAGTGCGTGCCGATGTTGGTGCCGCCACCCACAAGCGGCGTCCAGTCCGCACGTTCCGCGATCGGATCGCCAAATAGACTTGGATCAAAGGGTACCGCGGATCTCTGGAGGGTATCTGCCAGCGTCTTCAGCTGGCTCATCAGCGGCTTCAACAGATTGTTCATGGGATGCTCCCGGCCAACGACGTGGCGGCCTCTCGCGACGCAGGCAGGCTACTGTACTGAATGCGTATGACAAAACGGGCACCGAGTGTGTGGACACCCGCAGCGCTCAGCCCCCTACTGTGACCGAGGCTCCGCACCCTTCGCAGCGGTAGGTCACCGCAGCATTCACGGCTTCGCTTCGACTCGAATCACCGCGTCACAGAGCGAGGCATCCGCCTTGTTCCGCTGGAGGCAGACCGCGGTCCAGTCCGTTCCCGCCCGATGGGCGGCCAGCAACCGCATGGAGGCCCCCGGCGCCACTTCCACCATCACCTCGAGGCATTCTGCCGCCGCTCCGCCCAGCACACACGAAACAGATCGCGGAGGTGAAGCGGTGGCGCCCGCCTGCACGAACGGCTCGAATTGTGCCTTCAGTGCAGCCTGCAACGGCTTGGGCTCGGCGGCCGGAGAGAGCAGCAGGCTGACCCCACGCCCCACCAATGCCATGCCCCCCTCTGCGGGTTGGGCTTGCACGCCCTCCGTCCGCTGCAGTGCGAGACCCGTACGAGCCTTCCAGGTCTCGAACAGAGGGTCTGCCGCCGAAGCGGAGCCCAAGACGAAAATGAACAGGGGAACCATAGACGCCTCCAGGGGCGGATGCTGTGCCGACCATCCCCGTAGCCATCCCTTGACAGAGAGGCTGCCGCTCGCCGCGGATTCGGGGTGCATCGGAGCCCCCGTACGATAGGGCCGTGCTCTTGCAGCGGAGCGAAACGATGAAACGACTTACTCTTGCACTTTCACTTGCGGTCATCGTCCCCGCCACGGCGTGCACCTCCAACGAAAAGAAGGCAGCAGGCTCCAACGCCGTCGAACCCATCGATACCGGGTCTCGGGACACCGCTTCCCCCACCCCACTCGACTATGGCGAGCCCGGACCACACAGCGTGGGTGTGGCCGCGTTCGACGCCACGGTGTCGTCCGGCACCACACCCGCCTTGGTCTGGTACCCCTCAGCGGAGTCCGGCCCCCCCTTCGAGTACTTTCCGCTGATTGCCGGCGTGGCGAGCCAAGACATCACGCCAGACTGCACCAACCGGCGGCCCGTGATCGTCCACAGCCACGGCAGCGGGTCTACAAGCTTGGAGATGGCCTGGTTGGCCGAGCACTTGGCGTCGCACGGCATCGTGACCGTGGCACTCGATCACATCGGCAACACGTACTACGAAGAAACGAACAACTTCGCCAGACTGTATGAGCAGCGACCCACTGATGTGGCAGAACTATACGACCTTCTCGTGCGCGACTGGTCTGGTGCTGGCGACCCGCTCGACGGCTGCATCGATGCCAACGCGGGCTACACCGTGAGTGGCTATTCGTTCGGAGGGTACACCGCCTACGCGGTGGGCGGCGCACGGGTGGAAGACCCCACAACCGGCGCCACCTTCGACTTCAGCGATCCCCGCGCCACTGCCGTCGTGACGTTCGCTCCTTGGAACGGTGGCGGCGTGCTGGGCTCAGGCATGGGCGACATCACAGTCCCGACCCTCACAGTGGGCGCCGCGCGCGACCGGACCGTGTATCGCCAATATGAAAGCCTCCACGGTGCCCTGACCACAACGCCCCGCGTGCTGGCCGACTTCCCCGAAGCCGGTCACTACACCTTCATTGAATTCTGCAACGTGTACCTGTACGAAGACGGCTGTGGTGACAGCTGGGTAGACCTCGAGGCCTTCAAGTTCGAGGTGGCTCGAGGCACTGCCGCATTTATGGGGTACCTCAGCGGTGATCCCGAAGCACCCGACCTTCTTGTCTCCGACCCTGAGTTTGTGACTTGGACCGTCGAGACCGAGTGAGCACAGGCTCGACGGCACGTCGCAGCGCCGACCACCGCAGACCGGCTCGAACCTCGCCGATGTGCGCCCACGCTTTGGTGCATAATCGCGATCATCGTTGGAGCGGCCAATGTTCGAGACGTCTGCACACTCCCTCCTGGTGGAACACCGCATCGGTCGTTCCGCGCTCGTTCAGCGGCGCGGCTGCACACTGCTCACGATGTTGGTCGGCAGCCTCAGCATGGGCTGCATCGAAGGCGGAAGCGGTGGTGGTGACGGCGAAAAATCCGACACCGGCACCCCCTGCTCGGGCGTGGACGACTCGGTAGACGGGGTCGACCAGGATTGCAATGGTGTGGACGGCGTGGACAACGACGGAGACGGCTATGCCGATGCCGCAGCGGGCGGCGACGACTGCGATGACACCGACCCGGACATTTCTCCTGGCGCCACCGAGACCTGGTACGACGGGGTCGACGCGGACTGCGATGGTGCCGATGACTTTGACGCCGACGGGGACGGATACACCAGCGCCGACCATGAAGGCGACGACTGCGATGACACCTCCAGCGACGTCCATCCCGGTGCGGAAGAGGACTACTCCGACGAGGTCGACCACGACTGCGACGGCGAGATCGACCGGGCCGAGTCGGCCTGCACCTCAAACCTGGTGCTCACCACATCCGAGGGCGACGCACTGCCCATCGACGGCTGCGTGGAGTGGGATCTCACCGCCACCTTCGAGTTCGACCCCGACGACCCGCCTGAGCTCCGCACCTTCTCGTTGAGCCTCGACGCCACCGACGACCCCGAGTTCGAGTGCACCGTCACCATCGAACAGACCAACATATGCGGGGAGGGATACTACGTACAGTCCAATGTGGCTCCAGGTACCACCGTGGTCACCACGCTCGACTGCTCGGGTGTGGAAGATGCAGACGAGACCATCTTCACCGGTACCGGCTACCTGCTGATCCAGGCCATCAACACCGGCAGCGACGCCGGCAGCTTTGCCGGCCTCCCGCTCTACACCGGTATCTCGGCCACGTTGTCCGTGGCTGACGGCGACCTCTCGCTGACCGGCGACTTCTCCGTGGGCGCCATCCAGATTGCCGGAGACTCCGAGGAGGAGACCGACTGTGCGGTGAGTGACGGCGATGAAGACGACGATGGCGACATCGACGCCTACTACGACGGCGGAGACTGCAACGACAACGACCCCTACACCTACACCTCGGCCGCCGAGCTCGAGGACCCGTCGGCCTGCATGCGCGACGAGGACGGCGACGGCTGGGGGGATGCCACCCCCGGTGACGGCATCACCTCCGGCACGGACTGCGACGACACCGACGACTCCGCATACACGGGCGTGGCAGCAAATGAGCCCGAGTTGTGCACCTGGGATGCTGATGGCGACGGCTATGGCAACGCCAACGCGCCCTCACCCCTCGACCCTGGCGGTGACTGCGACGACGACGATCCGACCGCGTATACCGGCGCCGCATCCGCAGAGTCCGAGCTCTGCACCGTAGATGTAGACGGCGACGGC
>CAJWOS010000616.1 GCA_913044235.1 uncultured Pseudomonadota bacterium | reverse complement strand
ACTTCGACCGCCAGGGTGTATGCGGTGTTGGCCATGAGGGGCGCATCCGGCGTGACGACGGCTTTGAAGCCTGTGTCGTCGAACGTCACCGTGGTCGCCACTTCGCCGCCGTCGGCATCGGTAAGCGACACGACGGGCCCCAGTGCACTGGCGTTGTCGTCGAAGGTGATGCCCATGCTGTCGCGGTAGTAGACGTCGGCGAGACCATCTTCCGGATCGAGTGCGGTGGCTTGAACGGTGCAGTCGTCGGTCGTGCTTCCGCCGCCGCCCTCGTCGCTTGACTCCCCTGAGTCCCGCTCCACGAATCCGCCTTTGCTCTCGGTCTCGGAGTCACCGCCGCAAGCGGCCAGCATTCCCATCAGAGCAATCAGCTTCCAGTTCGAGTTCATGTCTCCTCCATGTGGTTCCAGTGTGATCGTGGTCGCAACCTTCGGTCGTCCTCGTGGCTCGACATCAACCCAGCGGGGGCGTCCAGACATCCCGAGCCGGCCGCGCGCTCTCGCACGCTACCCGACCCACAAGCCACCTGCGGTCGCAAAGCGTCGCAGAAGTAGCGCAGCATTGCTAAGTCTGCCGCTCGCCCGCACCGGAATGACCAATGCGGGCCGTGTTCATTCGCTGTCCTTCATTCGCTGTCCGGGCCATCCGAAATCGTGACGTGCAGCACGTACCAGTCCAGCTTCGAGTCATAGAAGCCTGGGTTGCTCACCCGAACCCGCCAGTCTCCGGGGATGGAGATGTCGGCTTCGATCTCGGGGTCGAGATCGAGATCCGCACCCGGCCCGTTGTCGTCCCGCCGTTCCGTGATCCACTGCTCCGAGTTGGGATCATCGGCTGGAGCATCGGGGTCGTAGTCTGGGTTTTCACGAATGAGAGCCAGACGCGCATCAATCGGCGAGCCCTGGTCGTAGGCCTCGATGTCAAGACGCACCGTGGTCGACGCATCGGGAATCTCCAAGAGAAACACGTCGGCCGCATCGTCGGTTGCGATGATGCCGAAGACCGAGTCGCCGCTCACGAGGTACTCGTTTGCGAGCTCATTCGAGTCGTTGACTCCAGGGTCGTTGACATCTTCGTCTTCCACCCGATTCCAATAGACGGGCGGCTCCTTGAGGATGGTGGCCAGGAACTCCCAAATCTGCTGCTCAGACGAGCTGAGATTCTGCGAACTGATGCTGACCGAGATCTCGTCGCCAGCCTCGACCGGGAAGGTGACCTTCGGATCAAGCGTGCCGGGAGAGTGCTCGACCGTTCCCACGACGATCGGCTCATCATCCCGATAAACGGTGGGGTTCATCTGGAGGTCGGAGGAAGAGCCGATGTCTTGCCCACGCGCCCACATGGTGATCCAGCCGGACTCCGGCACCGTGAAGCGCAGGAAGTCCGTGGCAAGGCCCTCTCCGGACTCGCCCTCCGGTGCAAGGACGCCACACGCCCAGAGCTCCGTCTCGATGATGTTCGCTTCCGACGGCGTGGAGTTGGGCTCCTCTTCCGGGAAGTCACACGCCGGCGGTGGCGCAAGCTCTCCAGTGTCTTCTCCGGTGTCTTCGACGGGTGGCGGCGGCTCATCGGGCGTAGAGCTGGGCAGGTCCGGGGTCGGCGCCTCGCAGCTGACACAGGCGTCGTACCAAGACATGAACGTCAACAGAAGAAGGGAGAACTTCGAATGGATCATCGTTCGAGACGCCTCTCACGCCGTTTATGCGTCGGTCAGACGCCCGGTCTCGCGGCGGATTCGAGAGCCGATGGTCGCGGAGGAGCATGCCCCTCCGTGATGGTCCCCGTCACCCTGGGGCCGGCACACATCGCCGCGCGCGCGACGACGACCGACTCCACAGGACTCTCGGAGCGCCCCGTATGGTAACCGTTGTCGACGTCTTCCGCTGGTGGCAATAGACTGCCGAGTGGCCGGAATCCTCACGGACAGTCCGTATCGGAAGTGTACCGGGATTGGCGCGAGTCGATGGGGACCCCCCATTCCGACGCGCGAACCACCCCGGGGCCTTTCGGATGTCGTCTCCAACAGGCACAATCCGGCCAGCGGGTGGAACGCCATCGCGACTCTAGGGGTCTCGGACTCCGCGCGAGGTCCCCCAACGTTTGCTGGATGTTTGCTGGAGAGCACCATGACCCGACCGCTTCCAATGACGGGCCCCCACTTTCGGACGCCGCCCCGACTCCGGACCTCCCGGCTTCCGACCGTGCTTGTCGCGGCGGGCTTGCTTGCCGGCTGCGCCGGAGGCGGTGCCACCGACAAGTACAACCTCACCGTCCTCGAACCGGAAGCCGTCATCACACCCACCGGCATCGACTTCGGCGACGTCATTGTGCCGTACACCGCAGCCGACGGCTTCACGATCATCAATGAAGGTGCGGCCGATCTCACCATCGACGATATCTACCTCACAAGCAACGATAACGATGCCTTCACCGTCGAGTGGGACAACACCGACCCGGTTGTGATCGAGCGAGACACCCGCATCGAGGTCGCCGTTGGCTTCGCTCCCCCTCTGTATGAAGATTTTTCGGGCACGCTCGTGGTGGTGTCCGACGATCCCGAGACCCCAAATCAGTACATCCCGCTCACCGGGTCGGGCATCGACGGTCCCATCCCGGAGCTGGTGGCCGAACCCGGCGCGCTCGACTTTGGCCTCGTCGAGATCGGGACCACCGGGCAGGAACAGCTTCTGCTGATCAACCAGGGTGGCGGCGATGTCACCATCGAGTCTGCCACTCTCGATGGTTCATCAGCCTTCTCGGTTCCCGACCTCTCGGGCACCGACATCTACGGAAACAACGAGAAGCTAATTCTCGTCGAGTACCGCCCCACCGACGAATCCGGCGACAACGCCACGCTCACGCTGTTGACCAACGACCCGACCAATCCTGAGCGCGAGATCTTCATGCTCGGCAACGGCGGCGGAGACTTCCAGTACCCCGATGCCGACATCGACTGCCCCGCCCGCGTGAACCCACCCACGGCCGTGCCGCTCGACGGCAGAGGCTCCACCGATCCGATGAATCCCGACGGCGAGCTGCAGTACGACTGGACTGTGCTGACTGCGCCCGAGGGCTCCTCCACCACCGATGTGCTCGATCCTGGCAAGGCCTACACGAGCCTATTCGCCGACCTCGCTGGCACTTGGACCGTACAGCTTGTGGTGGAAAATCTGGTGGGCCTTCGGTCGGATCCGGCCGTGTGTACCTTCGAGGCCATTCCGCCCAAGAACCTCCACATCGAGCTTCTCTGGGACACCGGTAACTCTGATCTCGACCTGCACTTGGTTCAGGGGGGCTACGAGATGTACCAGCTTCCCGGCGACTGCAACTACTGCAACCCTACTCCAGCCTGGGAAGGGGGCGACCCCACGCTCGCGCTCGACAACCGGGTTGGCTACGGCCCTGAAAACATCAACATGGATGGCCCGGCAGACGGCGACTACGACGTCTGGGTCTACTACTTCGCTGATAGCGGGGGCGGAGAGACCATCGCCACTGTGCGCGTCTGGCTCAACGGGGCCAAAGTCTGGGAAGGCAGTGAGCTGATGACCCGCGGGCAGGCATGGCACGCAGGATACGTCCGCTGGATCAACCCGGATGGCACCTTCAACGCACTCTCGGGCGCTGCCGAGCGCTGGGAAGGCGCCACCAACTGCTACACCCCGTGAAGAACCCTCCTGCAAGCTGTCGACGCAACCCCGCCCGCGCGCTCCGCTCAAGACGCGCCGACTTGTCTCTCCGGACCGCCCGCGTCCCCTCCCCTTCGGAGTCGCCTGTGAACCGTCTCGAACACCTTTCCCGCGTGACCTTCCTCGCGGTCGCCGGCCTCACCCTGGCCAGCGGATGCGGTGGAAACGACACCACCATTATCGCTTTCGAGAGCAAGCTCTCTCTGAGCGACGACAGCATCGACCTCGGCGAAGTGATCATCGGCGAGTCGGCCAGCCATGTGCTCGCCGTCATCAATGCCGGCCAGGCTGACCTCGATATCGAGTCGATCGAAGTGGTCGATGGCGGCAGTGACTACTCCTTGGAGCTCGGTGAGATGACCGTGGAGCCAGGCCTCGCGACCGAAGTGGGCATCACCCTGATTCCCACCACACTGGGCGACCTCAGCCGAGACTTGCTGATCGTGAG
>CAJWOS010000615.1 GCA_913044235.1 uncultured Pseudomonadota bacterium | reverse complement strand
CTCCTCGAGCAGCTCCGGCTCCACACTTCCCGGCCACCATCCCGAGATGGGCGCCGTGTAGCCAATGACGTCGGCGAGTCCATAGATTCGACCAATCGCGCGACCGATTCCCCGCGAGCGGATTTGCACACGGGACAGCGCTGGAATGCGCTCGGTCAAGGTGTGGGTGACCACACCGGCTGCTTTCAACAGAGGATTGCCCTGGCCGAAGCTGTAGACCGCTCCGATCCCAACGACTCCGAGTGGCGCACGAGCCGACCCGAACAGTTCAGTGGCCGCTCCATAGATAGTGGCCCCGCCAAGCGAGTGCCCCACCATGAAGGCCGGCCCCGGAAGTGCGCGCGCCACCGCGCATACATCGTCTACATAGTCGGAGAATGCCTCGGCACCGAGCTGGCCCTCGGGACGTGAGCGCCCGTGGCCACGGAGCTCAAGGTTCCAGACATCAAAGCCGTCGCGCGCCATGCCACTCGCCCAGCTGCGGTGGCTGGTGTGCCATGTGAAGCGGTTCTGGGCAAAGCCATGAACCAGAAGGACCGGCGACCGCGTGGCACCGCCCGGCCGAAACCGGCGGGTCAGCGCGAGTGGCACCGGACCCGGCAAGACCCACTCCTCTACCACCACATCGGCAAAGTCATCGAGATGCACTCGAGCTGTCTCGAACGTCTGACGTGACCGCTGCATCGCTGCCATCTCAGTCCAAGACCTCCCAGACCATCCCGGTCTGACGCAACCGCTCCAGAAGCACTGGACCCATGGCCGTAGCGGGCGTCCATACACCACCGCCGTGGACGGCCGCGGGCAAGCGCGCAAAGTCGGTGGTCAGGCAAAAAGCCGACTCACACAACATCCGAACCGTGGAGCGATTGCCAGGGTCACCCTCCCCCCGAATCCGGCCAAGCACCGTGGTGTCGTCTTCCGCCTCTGCAACCAGTGCAGTCTCGAAGAATCCGCCATCCATTGTGGCTTCGGACGGTCCCTGCCCGACCGCAGGGGCAATCCGTCGAGTCAGTGCCCGTCCGGCCCGCATGGACAGCAGTCCCACACCCATCGCCAGCCCGGTGGCCACCCCAAAGCCCTGCAGTCGGGATCTCACCTGCATCCCCTCGCGGTACACAAATGCCTCACCATAGGCCTGCCCACGAAGGCTCCAGATGGCCGCTGAGCGGCGCACCACCCTCGTATTGACCGGCGCCATGAAAAACGGCGCCAGCCAGCGACCACGGCCCCCCATCTGGTCGTCTCGCCAAGGAGAGACGGGGTCGGCATGCTCAGCGCCCACGCGCCCCGGCCCCCCGCGCCCCTCCTTCGGATTCAACAAAAAGGGATGCCCCATGCTTCGCTGGACACCCTGTTCGGCCATGGTCAAGGCCGAGTCCATGGTGCCGCCATTGACGCCACCCCGCATCCGAAAGCCCGTGCGCACGCTTCGCGTCCCGCACTCCCGGTTCCGGCGCACCCAGTCCACCATCATCCAGGTCCCGAGATCGGAGGGAACGGAGTCGAACCCACAGAACGGCACGAGCACAGCGCCGGTCTGGATGGCCGTCTCATGGTGCACGTCGATCATGTCTCGCACCCACGGCGTCTCGCCCGTGATGTCGACGTAGTGGGTACCCGCCGCAGCACATGCAGCGAGCAGCGCAGTGCCGTACTTCGCATAGGGCCCCACGGTCGTGAGCACCACTCGGGTGCGTCGCGCCAGCGCGTCTACGGCAACGGCATCGTGCGAGTCTGCAACCAACACCGACACGGTCTGCGCCGCGCCCTCGAGGCCTGTGCGGACCGCTTCGAGGCGGGTCTGGCTGCGCCCCGAGATGGCCCACCGAAGTCCCGGCGGCGCATGCTTCGCCACATACGCCGCGGCCTGCCGTCCGGTGAAACCGGTGGCTCCATGGACCACGAGATCGAATTCCCTCTCGGCCTGCATGCTGCTTGATGTTGCCATGGTCGCCGATAACCCGGCTTGAGCATCACCGATGTGAGAACCCACCGCGCAGTCGCCGGTACCCACGACCGACTAAAGGCCGGCCACTTCCACCGAAGCCGCCAGCACCTGTTCTACATCCACGACCTCACGAGCGAGAGCCTCTACGTCGGCATCAAATCCCGACAAGTCCACCTCTACACGGGCACGGGCCTTTGTGAGGGCGTCGGCCTCGGGTGAGAGCTGCTGAATGCGTTGGTGCACTGCGCGACGACGAGCGAGCAACCGAAGCCGCTCGAGGGCGCCTTCGGTCGCCAGTAGGCGCTGCTGGAAGTCGGCCCGAAGCTGCTCGACCTTCTCAATCTCACCGTCTAACTGCGTGCGGCGCATTCGCAGCGCATCCACGTCCGAATCATCCCCAGCCCCACCCAGCGAGCGATTGACCGCCTCGAGCTCTCGCTCCAGCCGACGAAGCTCCTCGGCCCGCACGCGCGCACGGTCAACCGTGTGATCCAAGCGCGCGACCACGCTGCGTAGATGCTCTGCCTGGGGAACGTTTTCGAAGATCTCGTCGCCCACTCGACTCACCCAGGTGCTGTCGATCATCGCCTTGACCGCTGCCGCCATCTCCTTTCGCGCAGACGTCTCGCTCGCCACCGGCTCCCGCACTCGAATGGAAAGCACCCGAATCAACATAATCAGGGCAATTCCGCCCAACATGGCGCTGCCGATCACAGTGCTTCCGGGAAGCTGGAGAGCGAGCATCCCCATGACCGCCATCAGGAGCACCGGCCAGTCCGTTTCTGCCAGGCTGGGCAGGAACCCCCGCACCGCTCCCAGATTGTTCTCCGCAGCTTCAAGCTGCCGGCCTGCCTCGCGAACCCGCGCCACCGCCCGCGCGAGCGTTTCATCGGCGATGTCGCCTTCCTTCGACCGCAGAAGCGGTCGAAATCCGCAATATGTGAGCACCTCTGCCCACCCCTCCGCGCCGAAACGGTCCACTTTCTTCGCCTTGAAGCTCGAGCGAAGCCAAGCACTGTCGACTTCGCGACGACGCAAACCTTCCGAGTCTTCGCTCATCGCTGCCTCCTCTGCATCAACTCCCGACGCAGCAATCGCCCCAACAGAGACAAGACACCGCGCGTGAGCATCCGCGGAGACCACCACCCCAGGTGCACCAACAACCAACCGACCACGCCCGGCACCGTCAGAGCCCGATTCCGATCCAGCGCTGCAATCGCCGCCGAGGCACACGCCGCCGAGGACTGCTCCACCCATCCAGGGAGGCTCCGGTCCAACGGACTCTCCACACCGGCCTCGAACTCCGTCGCCACCGGACCCGGGCAGACCTGCACGACCCGGATGCCGGTCCCAGCGACCTCGGTGCGGAGGCTCTCGGTCAATCCCGTGACGAAGTGCTTCGTGCCCACATAAGCCGCGAATCCAGGCATGAAGTTCACACCGAAACCGGAACTGATGTTGAGGATCCCGCCACTGCCCCGCGCAACCATTTGCGGCAGCACCGCCTGGGTCAGCCGCGTGACCGCCATGACGTTGACCTGAATCATCCAACGAATCTTGTTGGCATCGGCAGACTCGAGCAGTCCAAAATCGCCCATCCCTGCATTGTTCACGAGCACGTCCACCCGGCCATGCGCCGCGGTCACGTGTTCAATGAGCGAACCGCAGGCCGCGTCGTCGGTGAGGTCGAGCGCCCGTACATCGATCTGCGCTGTCGAACCGGACAGCGCCTCGGCAAGGGCCTCGAGGCGATGAAGACGCCGGGCGACCACCACCACCACCTGCGCTCGCTCCGCAAGCTGTCGGGCGATGTCGGCACCAATCCCGGAGGAAGCACCGGTGACGACCACCACTCCACCGTCGATCGGACTGCGACTCATCGAGCATCCACCGACGAGAACACCACGGACGGAGGTGCGTCAAGCTCCTGCAATACGCGGTACAGCGCTCCAGGAACCGGTGGCAGGCAGGCCCCGTGCTCATCGCGCTCCGGGTACTTCGCCATCATTACCCATCCATCGATGGGACACACCAGCTCTGGTGTGCCTGCCGCCGAGACGACTTCCCCAGAGCGCACGCGTTCAAAGTTTTCGAGTCCGGGCTTCACCGCATACCGCGGGTTCGAAAACGGCTGTGCAAACTGCGTGGACAAGCACTGCGGCAGGTTCGCGAAGGGCAGCCCCATGGCCGCG
>CAJWOS010000614.1 GCA_913044235.1 uncultured Pseudomonadota bacterium | reverse complement strand
TCTCACCAACTCGAGCCTTGGGAGCGCAACGGTCGCCCGCACTCAGCTCGCCGGTGCAAACCTGAGCGGGGCCATCGATGGCGACACATCCAGCGTCGATGCTACCGCCGAACGCGCAACCCTCTCCGGGCTCGCCCACCAGTCCTTCTCCGCCCAAAGTTTAACCACCTCGAACTCCAGCCTGTCTGCGACTGCGGGTAGCCTGTCCGCATCGGCCGATCAGGTGGAGGGCTCGAATGTTCATACGAGCAACTTCCGCGCTGCAGCACTGTCGGCCTCTGGAGCCAGCGCGAGCTTGAACAGCGACACCGCGTCGGCCACCCTGAACCAAGCACAGCTTCGCGATGCCACACTCTTGGACCGCATCGACATCACTTCGGCAGAGGTCGCTCAGCTCACCGCATCCCAAACGGGGACTGCATCCAACGTGACGGTGGGATCGGGCTCTGTCTCTGGCCTCTCCGACCGACAAACCGGTGCGAGCATCGGCTCCGGCTCTCTCTCCAACGCCTCCATGCATCTCGACGCAGACACCGCTCGTGCAAGCCTCGGGCAGGCCAGCATCGAGAATGCATCGGGATTGGGGGGAACCCTTCAGTCAGCCACCGTCGGCAACCTGAGCGCTCAACGAGGCAACGGCCAGTCGAGCGTGTCTGCAGGCAGCGCTTCTCTGACAGGACTGCAGCATGCGCAGGGCGGGCTAGACCATGCCACGCTCACCGACATCAGCGCCTCCCAGTCGGGCACCACGCAGAGCATCTCCGCCGACAGCATGGCGGTGGAGGCACTGTCGTACGGCGACGCTTCCGTGGCATCGGCAAGCGGCCGACGTCTGACCGCCACACGAGATGCCGATGGCATGCGGGCCGGCCTGGGCACCCTCGCGGCAGAGCAGCTGCGACTCGGTAGCACCGCGTCGATGGACAACGCCTGGGCCCACGGGCTCGCCGTTGCCCAGACCGACTCCGGCACGAACGCTAGCGTGCACAACGCCTACGTGGAAGGCGCCCGCTTTGATACCGGCAGCGCCCACGGCAGCATCGACACCGCAAAGGTGCAGGGTGCGGCGCTGAGCCGAAGCGACCAAGGAATCACCGCCGGTGCGCAGTCGCTCCAAATGTCCAACATCAAGGCAGGCGGCTCCAGCTCCGTCACAGACCGGGTCGCAAGCGGCAACCTCGGAGTGGATCATGCCCGCTTGGTCGAGACCGGCGCGGCACAAGTGCAGGATGCCCAGGTATCGGCCAGTGTCGACCTGCGCGAAGGGGATCTCGGAGTCGCCAGTCTGCGCGCCGAGCAAGGCACCCGAGCCCAGTTGGGGCTGAACGTTCAAGACGGTCAGATCGTCGATGAAGGAACGGGAGTCAGTCTCTCTCGGCGCCTCGATGGACCCCTCTGGACCTCCGTGAGCGGAGCCTACATGGACGACGGGCGCCTCAAGGCCGATGTCCGTGGCTGGTCCGACCAAGACGTGACCGAGGACATCAATGAAGCGATGGGCGTGCCTGGGGATCGGATTCCCGATCTGGCCACCATCGGAGCCGGCATCGCCGACCAGATGCGCCAGCCGAGCGACGGCTCGAGCTCCGATGCCCTGGGCCCCATCGACACCGAGAGTGCTCACCTCGAGGCTCTGGTGCAGCTGGGAGACGGAGTCATCGACGGTGGAATCATCCGCGCCGACCTCGCTGCGGCTGAACAGCGGGGCGACAACCGGCTCGACATCTCGGCCCGAGATGCCAGCCTCGAGACGGCTATCGACCGCTTTCTGGCCGACTCATCGTCGTATGCAAACAACGGCGTGTCGGCATCGACGGGGCGGGCAGAGGCCAGCGGGGTCGATCTGTCCTCGAACCCAGACCAATGGTCCCTTCAGGTCGACGAATTCAACGGACAGGACATCCGCGGCAGCCGGCAATAGCCGCACGGTCTTTCCCGTGGCGCATGCGCATCGCATAGAGTGACCCGTATGTCGCTGTCGGCCGTTTTCCTCCATGCTGCGATCTGGGCCACCGAGCCCCACGCCGCCGCTCCGCTCGCCTCCGAGGGCGAGGTCATCGGAGGGGTGCCTGTGGTCCGACTCGTCGACCATCCGGAGTTTCATCGCATCGTGGTGCAACTGCACCACGACACCGAGCTCACCATCGAAGTGGTGGCGGCCCCGACCCCGCGAGGCGCTTGTACCCACCATGGCTACGCGGTCCAGCCTCGATGGGAGCTGCTGAACCAGCCCGACCAGACTGTGGAGGATCAGCCTCCCGTGGTGCGGGAGCTTTGTGACCGGCTCGCAGCCGAACCACCGCGCCTCCAACTGCACCCCCCTGCCGGCAATGAAGCATCGAGCACCAATACAGGTGGTGGCGGCTCCGAAGACTTCTCAGCGCCGCACGGCAACGGCGAACACCCCCGTGGGCACCAGAGTGCCGACGGGCCGGCCCCCCCCACCTTCCGGCCCCTCCATGCGGTCCTTGGCACACTCCTGCTCACCCTGCTCGTGGCCGGTCCCCTCACCTGGCGTCGTCAGGCCCAGCGCGATCCCGCCGCCGCGCGCACCGCTCTCGGCACGGTCCTGTCCGTGACCGGGATCGGCCTGATCGCCCGTATGCTCCTCGGCCTTGATGCGCCCCTCTGGTCTCCGATGTTCGGCTTCGGCCGCTTCGCCATGGTGCTCGGTGGATTCGAGTCGATCGGCACCTATGGCGACGGCTACACGGCCACGCTCACCGCTTTCACGGCGATTTTTGGTGCACACACCTCGGTGATCCTCAACAGCAACCTCATGCTGGGCGCGTGTGTTCCGCCGCTCATCTGGGGCACTGCGCGCGTCCTGGTGCCCGAGCGACCGCTCGCCGCCGCCAGCGCAGCCCTGTTTGCGGCCCTCCTTCCCACCCACGTGTGGATCAGCGCCACAGAGGTCATGCACATCTCGCTCGTGACCTGGGAAGTGCTGGCCATCCTCACAGCCGGACTCTTCTTGCGCGAGTCTCCCCGCCACTGGGGCACCGGCATCGCACTTGCCCTGGTGAGCGCACTGGCCACCGTCATGGCCGTGCATACCCGCCCTGAGGCCATTCCCTTCCTGTTGGTGCCGGCTCTACTGGTGCTGCTCCACACCCGACGGGTGCACCTCCCGGGCCTTGCCTTGGCCGCGGCCATCGTCGCTACCGGCACGGGACTGCGCCTCGCCGAAATGGCGTTTGACGTATCCGACGAGGCCTCGGCCGTTCAGTACGACCTGCTGCGCAATGCAGAGACGTGGCATGCGCTGCTGCTCCCCGACATCCGACCGCCCGGCCACTCGTCGCTGTCTTCCGTGTTGGTTCGCCCCACATTGACCTCACCCCTCGTACCGCTCCTCGCGCTGGTCGGTCTCCGAAAGTCCCCCCGTTCCATCAGCGTGGTCCTGGCTGGATGGTGGGCCATTGCCGTGGTTCCGGTGCTCCCAAAGGCCTTTCCGATGGCCGACGCATGGCGGCTGCAGGCCGCCTCCCTCATGCCGATCTTGGTGCTGGCAGGCGTCGGATTCGACGTCGTCGTGGGCTGGCTCCGAGCACACGTACCGCGACTCCCCACTGCAGCGCTCCCCGTCCATGCGGTCTTGGGCCTGCTGCTCCTTCCCCAGCTGTTCCTCGAACGCCCCACGTGGGGCACGCTCGACGAGGCCCGTCTGCTGATCCGGTCCACTCCCAACCTGCCTGCGTCTTCCACGGTGCTCTTTGACGACACCCATCGTCATGCTGAAGCCGTGGCCAACTGGGGACGCTTTGCCGCCCCGGGAAGCACCTGGCACGCCATCTCACAGAACCCGCCGCTGGATGCATCGGATGGCCCTCTGCTTGCCTGGCTTGGCACCGGCTGTCGCGACCCATCTCTTACAGCCGCTCCCGGCCTCGAAAGCCCCGGCTGCAACAGGATTCGCAACGCATGCACTCTGACCCCTGTGGCCGTCGAATCGCTCGCCTTCACTGCGGATATCGACCGCAAATTCACGGTCGAGACCGGTGAAGTGGGCTTCTACAGACTCACCACTTGCACCGCTCCTGCGGACGTGCCGCCGGCGAGTCCCGCGTCTCCTAAGCTCCGCAACGAGCCCCTCCCCCGTTCCTCGTCCACCTCTCCTTGAGCCAAGGTCGCCGTGCAACC
>CAJWOS010000613.1 GCA_913044235.1 uncultured Pseudomonadota bacterium | reverse complement strand
CGTCGTTCGCCGCGCCGCCGCGCTCCGCGTCCTCGTTGTCGCGCTTGAAGTTCTCGACCTCGGGCGGTATGGCTCTGCCCAAGGCAACCGCTGAGCAGTGGCAGGAAGTCACAGGTTCACCGATTACCGAAGGTTACGGATTGTCAGAAACCTCCCCGGTTTTGACCGCTAACCCGATCACGGCCATTCAGCTTGTCACGGTCGGTATTCCGGTGCCTCATACGGATGTCCGCATCATCAAGGAAGACGGCGCCGAAGCGGGTGTCGAAGAGGCTGGCGAGCTGCAAGCCCGCGGTCCGCAGGTCATGCGTGGCTACTGGAACCGCCCTGACGCAACGGCTGAGGTGATGACCGAAGACGGGTTCTTCAAGACCGGCGATGTCGCGGTGATTCAAGAACCGACCGGCCGCTACGGTAGTGCCTTCGATATGGCGGTGTCCTGGATGAGTGCTGCGGATGTCGAAGGTGGCCACGCGGCCCTGGTAGGCCACCGAGGTGTCGTCTGGAGGGGCGAAGCGGGCCGTTACGTGGTCGGACTCGGGCAGGGCCTCCGCCAAGGTCACATCTCGATTCGTGAGCTGGAGACGGCGTCCGATGGGCCGGCCTTCATGGGGGCGTGAGGTCTTACCTGCAGAGACCCAGATGCTGTTGATGGCGTCGTCGCGGAAGTTCCAGCGCATCGACCCTTCCAGGCCATCACCGGCCGCGAGGAGCAGGATGAGCATGAAGACGCCCCAGGCCACAGAAAAGGCCGTGAGTCCGGTGCGAAGGGGCTTTGCGATCAAGGCACTCACCACCTCGAGCCAGGCGTCGACAGAGCCCCAGCCGCGCACGGTCAGCCGCCCTTGCGGTCGGACACGATGACCCCGTCATGGAGTCGAATGGTGCGCTGCATGCGGCGCGCCACGTCGGCATCGTGCGTGACCAGGATCAGGGTCTTGCCTTCTGCAACCACGTCCTCGAGCAGGCTGAGCACCTCGTCGGAGGTGGTCGAGTCGAGTGCGCCGGTGGGCTCGTCGGCGAGCAGGACGCCGGGCTCGGTGACCAGCGCCCGCGCGATGGCAACCCGCTGCTTCTGACCGCCCGACAGCTGGTTCGGTCGATGGTCGAGCCGGTCGCCGAGACCGACTCGCTCAAGCATCTCGATGGCTTTGCGACGCCGATCTCGACGGGATGTGTTCCGATAGGTGAGGGGAAGTGCCACGTTTTCGATGGCGTCTTTGTCGGCCAGCAGGTGGAAGCTCTGGAACACAAATCCGAGCAGCTGGTTGCGCATCGTTGCCGCGCGAGCGTCGGTGAGTCCGCGAGCATTCTGGCCGGCGAGCGTGTAGGTGCCGGAGTCGAAGTCGTCGAGCAGTCCCAATACGTTGAGCAAGGTGGACTTTCCGGAGCCCGATGCCCCCACAATGGCGACACTCTCGCCGGGCGCGATGTCCATGTCGATCCCCCGGAGCACCGGCAGAGGGGTGGAGCCGGTTTGGTAGGACTTTTCGAGCGCGCGGACATGAATCATGGGCGGGAGCTAACCGGACATACTCGGCCTGCCCGAATTCGGGACGATGCAGCGTCTACTCGGGCTGCGTCTGGATGAACGATGGTGTGTGATTGCCCGTGGTGATGCTCTGTCCGGGCACCCAGACAGGGGGCGCACTGCCGTCGATCCCGCTCGAGACGTCGGCCAGATCCACGCCGGTGACCCACACCTGGTGGTTGCCCGATGTGCGCAGCGCATAGTTGCGACGACTCGAGAAGGCGAGCCAGCCGATGTCGCCCACGATGGGGCCCCAGCGTGGCCAAGAGTTTGTGGCGTTGGGCTGGGTGTTGGCGTTGGCGAGCACCACCGGGGGGCTCCCGGTCAGTGCCGTGATCATCAGCTCGGCAGTGACGGCATCGTAGGAGTCCTCATTGGTGTTTCGCGTAAAGGCCACCCACTGGCTGTCGGGGCTGAACTCCGGGTAGTAGTACGACTGGTTGGGGGGCGCGATCGCGAGGGCGGTGTCGGGGCCCCAGGTGTCGCCGGGCAGCACCTCTATGATGTGGAGGTTGCAGTCAAATGCGGTCCAGTCGTTGCCGCCACTCACCGACCCGCAGCTGGAGTACGCCACCCAGCGGCCGTCAGGAGACCAGTTCGGATGAGTGGGCCATCCGGTGGTGGGCAGGGTACCCAGGTTGGCGTCGGTCGTGAGGTCGTCGAGGTACAACACGCCCCGGTCGGCGCGCACCATGCGGGTGCCACTCGGGTCGAGCGCGCTGAAGGAGGCCTCTCGACCGCCCCCGGCGAGGGACGTGAGTGGGTCGGTCACCTCGGCGATCACCGATGCGCCGTACCCACCGGTACCTCGGGCAGTCGCGAACAATGGGGGATTGGCGTAGTTGGTCGAGTGGCATCCCACGCACTGCCCTGTGGTCGAGATGTCAGCCCAGGCATCGGCAGTCTCCGCACCGATGTCCACCTTCCAGATCCCCTGTGCATCTGGCGTCCAGTAGAGCACAGCGCCCGGTGCGCCCCAGTACTCGGTGGTGAGCTCGGTCGACCATGGCGACCCGCAGAGGCCGTCGGGGAGGGTGCCGGTGGATGCATCCCAGTGGCCGCCGAGCACCGTCATGGCGATGTCGCGCCCCGAGCCGGGGTCGGCGACCGCCCACCACTCATCCCCGGTTGGTGTCCACGAGTCGGCGCTGGTGATGGCCTGGATGGTGATCCACTCGGTCTCGAATGTGATGACGAACGTGTTGTGCCCCTGCTCATCGAGCCACTGCACTTCGGGAGAGAAGAAGTCTGCCGGGATCCGGGAGCGGTCGTAGGGGTAGAGCACGTAGGGTGCGCAGTCCACCGCGAGCGTGGGCACGGTCGCACGGATCGCCGCCTCCAGGGCGGTGTCACCGACCAGATCGATGGTGGCCTCGAGGCGGGTGTCGACACTGCACTCGGCGGTGAGTCCTTCCCATTCCACGAGGATCACCATGGGACCGGCGTTGCGTGGGGGCGCAGTATAGGTGCCATCGGGTGCGATGGTGCCTTCACTGTCCGGTGCCACCGACCAGGTTGCTGTAGCGGTCACATCATCTGTCGTGCCATCACTCCAGGTGCCGTCGGCCGTAAACTGTGTGCTTCCGGGGATGTCCCAGACGGAGGCGATCTCGGACGCATCAGCACGACAGGAGAGTGCGGTTGCAGCGGTCACCCCGCTGTCTTCGGTGGTACCGGTTCCGGCACCGGCGCCAGCGTCCGATCCGGAGCTGCCTCCGGGGACCGAGCCGCTGTCGGAGCTGGCACTGGCGTCGCCTGCACCCAGCAGATCGGCCTTTTTGTCGTCGTGCACCGCAGCGGTACACCCCATCGCGATGATGGCTACAGAACAGAAGCAGGAGCGAAGACGCATGAGACCACCTGGCAAGTCAGTCTTCGATACCCTCGCATACTCCGGGCGGTCGATGGCCGGGCACATGGGCCCAACCCGCATTTGGGCAGGATGCTGCCCGTGCGGGCTTCAGCCGCGTTGCAGCCGACAGCCGCGTCAGTCGCTCAGCGGGCGCCGTTGATGTCGTGTCGGTGGGTGAAGTCCCACACCAGATCGCTGGCGTTTGCGCCCTGGAACTCCTCGTCGAACCAGACGTGGTCGCCGCCGACGTATCGGTAGTGCTCCACAGAGGTGCCGTTGGTGCCGTTGCTGTACACGAGCTGCTCGATGGTCACCGAGCGGTCGCTGTCGGAGGCCTCGCTGGGCGAAGTGTCGGTCTGGTTGTGGGTCACCCAGAAGTCGATGGTGTCTTCCTGAGCGGTGGTTTCCGCGTTGCCGTTGTAGGGCAGCACGCCATCTTCGGTGCCATGAAGGGTGATCACTCCGGTGGGATGCGTGGGGGCGCAGATGCTTCCGGTGTCGATCTGGATCCCAGACACGATGCCCACCGAGGCCACAAGGTCACTTTCGTAGCAGGCCAGAGCGGCAGCCATCATCCCACCGTTGCTGTAGCCGGAAGCATAGACCCGCTCTCGGTCGAGTGGATAGTCACCGTCGATGCGCGACAGCAGCTCACGAACAAAGCCGAGGTCGTCGGCGTCGCTCTTGTTGTCGCCGCCGGGCAGTGCTGCATTCCAGTGCGGGGAGCCTTCCATCCTCGTGCCTTGCGGGTACACCACGATGGAGCCATCACGCT
>CAJWOS010000612.1 GCA_913044235.1 uncultured Pseudomonadota bacterium | reverse complement strand
GGGATTCTGCCGGCATCGTCGGTGCTGGAGCAGCCCGCCAACACCATCGTGGATGCCGCAGGGATCGTGAGCAACCGTCAACGCCCCGGAACGGCCAGTGGTATTGTGTTCATGACCCTCGAAGACGAGACCGGCATGCTGAATCTCGTGGTGAAGCCGGGGCTGTTCGACCGACAGCGGGCACTAATCCTCGGGGAGAATATGCTTCAAGTTTGCGCCAAGCTCCAGCGTGACGGTGCCAGTGTAAGTCTGCTCTGTCTGCGATTTTCTCCGCTCTCACTGGCTCCCAGAGTCGGCACTCGCAGCAGGGACTTTCGATGATCCCCTCTCTCACTGCAATCCGCCCCGAGCCTGAGAAAGTTGATGCATCCAGGTACCCTCTTGCGGTACCGTGAAAAGCCGTCTTGAATTTCGTACGCCTAGGAGGGCCACCGATGCGGACCGCACTCTTCACCCAAAATATCGTCCTCCTCATGAAAGACGAGCGTGCTGGAACCCATATTGAGTACGCCCTCATCGGCGGCTTCACGGGCGTCCTGCTGATGGGCGGCCTCCTGTCCCTTGAAGGGGGCCTATCTACCTTCTACAACGGCTTGGCAGGCCTTCTCGACAGCGTCTTGTAGCAAGCGACTCCGCTACCACCCGCTCGAGCAGTCTCAATCTTCCCAAGAGCCGTCGACTCGCCACCTGCGTTCCCGACCGCGACCGCTCCAACGACTCAGCCGCGCCGGTTGAATCGCTCCACGATTTCTCGCGCGTTCTCGTGTTCATTCGCAGGCACATGGGTGCGCACAACGAGCACATCTCCGTCGGTAGACAGCGACCGCTGCACCTCTACACCGTCGACCTCAAGCACCTGCCAGGCGCGCTGGTCGGAAGTGCGGGTCCAGACACCATGGCTACGGCTCTCGCCGCCGCCCACCACAAAGTGCTCTTCCACGGGAATGACCTCGAAGGATGCACCGAGCGAATCTCCACCCATTGGCGCGTCATCCGCGCGCGCCCACTCTCCCACCAATCCGGTGATTGGGTCGTCGTCGGCAAGCGCAGCCGGACCGAGCAGTCCGAGTGCAGCAGCCACGACAAGGGGGTGAGCGTCGATTCGCATGAATGTCTCCGCAACGGGGGTTTAGTTACCTGAATCGGCGCGTCCAGTGACGAGCCGGAATTTGCACGCCTGACGCACGTCCTTCACATTCCAGTGCGACAACGTTCCACAACCTGTGCAGGAGCCCAGCATTGTCGGTGCCGAAGCACGACCCCGAGTGCGTCGCCCCGCTCCTCCTGGTTATCCCGATACCGCTCGCCATCAGTGGCTCTTCTGCTCATCTCGCCATGCGCAAACGCAACGGTTCCGCCTTGAACACCCTGTCGAATGCATCCCGCGCATCGCTACGGCCCCGACGCATGCTACCGACATGCTCGCCGACGCCCTCTCACCCCCGGTTGTCCATGCCCACTTCCCGACTCCGGATGATCCTGGCACCGCTCCTCTTGACCTTAGCCTGCAAGAAAGCGGCCCCACCGGCGCCGCCGGTCTCACCCGATGCGCCACCGATCCTTCCGTCGCCCACCGGTTCGAACTACGCGCTCGGCGAGCGCACACCCGCCGATCCCATCGTGTACACCGTGGTGGAGCGCAGCTTGCTGCCCTGGTCCGAGAGTTTGTCCGGCGCAGCAACCGCTGTGGCTCTCGATCACGACCACGAGCCGTCGCTACCAGCAGCCCAGTGGGCTGCGATCCGAGCGGGCTACCCGCACTCTGTGGTGGCCATCATCTCGGGTACCGAGCCGCCGGGCACCGACCCCGTCGAGCTGATCGATGCCCTCTCGCCCAACATCCGCATCGGCGATCACCTTGGGCTGGTGCGGGCCCGCACCGCGATGGGGGACCGGTGGGTCGCTCTTGTCGGCCGACCGAAAATTGCGCTTGACCCATTTCCGCGCGAGCTCAAGGTGGGCGCCACGCTCGAAGTCACCGGAAGCTCGATCAACCAGTGGGTGATGGTGTCTCCCAGCGGAAAGACCCAGACTGGGGCCATGCCCCTCTCGGCACAACTGCACGAACCGGGCGAGTGGTGGCTCGAATTTCAGACCGCCGACGCCAGCCACACACCTCTGCAGGGAGTTCCCATCTACGTGGGCATGCCCACGCCCAAGGTACCCCTGATCCCCGTGCTCGACGTGGGCGTGCTCCCCGGCCCCAATGAACTCCAAAACCGAGCCCTCGACGCTCTCTATGATGTGCGAAACGCCTTCAATCTCGTCGACTTTGAGTGGGACGACACCCTCGCCTCGCTCGCCGTCACACCCGTGCAGCAGGTGCTCGGCGGTACTTGGGATGCCGAGCGAGGAGTCCAGCGCCTCCGAGGGGCCGGCTTCATCGGTGGTCCCGCCGCACAGCTCACCTGCACCTCGATCTCCGTTGAAGCCTGCATCACCGATCTCGCCTACCGGGCAGACTCCCGCGCTACACTCCTTCATCCGGGTCTCCGCCTTGTCGGCGTCGCCGGCGAAGTACGCACCTCTGGCGTCACACTCGTGCTCAACTTCAGCTCTGAGTAGTCCGTGCGAACCGCTTGTCTCCTGCTCACACTCGGCCTCCTCGCCTGCTCCGGCTCAAAGCGGCTGCCCGATCCCGACAAGCTCAAGCTCGCCGTGTCCACCACAAAGGCGCATGCCGAGGTTCGCTTTCGCCCGCGCGACGCTCCAGACGGCATCGACGCACACTTGGTCTCTTACATTCCCGACGGACAGTGGGACGCCGGGCTCGACCAGGCCACGCACCTGATCCTCAAGGCACTGGTCGACGAGCGAGCGCGCATCACCACGCCAAGCGTCTCGGCATCGACCGCGCAAGCGGGGTTCCCCGGCCAGGCACGCTTCCTTCGTCGCCTCAACGGCGGTGCATTTCCCAATGACCTCGTGGAGCGCATCCTTCGAGACGGCAACGGCCGCAAGATCGACCTCGGCGTTGCAAGTCGAACCTTTTCCGATGGACGCGTGCTTTGGGTCGTGGGCTGGGCTCCTCACCTCGCCGATCTGGACCCGCTTCCACGCGACCTCCAGCTCGACGACAACCTGCCCATCCGAGTCATCAGCGACCACCCCGGTCCGTTTCGGCTCTTTGTCACGCCACCCGACGGTCCGGTTCAGGAACATGCCATCTCGGCCGAAGCGTCCCGCTGGGTCGACGTCTTTCATGCCCCTGGGGCATACCGCATTGAAGTTGTGGGGGATCGCAATGGCCGAAGTGATGTCCTTCTCCTGTTCACGGTCTTCGTAGACACCGAGCCCGAACGCGTTCCGATGCTGGCCTGGCATCCTCGCGAAGCACCCAATCCCACCCGCGCCGAACGATTGCTGTTCGAAGCCCTCAATGAAGCCCGGCTGGCACATGGGCTTCAGCCGGTGGCTTCGTTCGACCTCTTCCGTCCCCTCGCCCGTGAGCATGCCGCCTATATGGCCAGCGCCGGACGCCTGGGCCACATCCTACCCGGCCTCACCTCCGGAGTACCAAACAACGCTACCAAGGTGGCTCATCCTCAGGCCCAATTCTACGAAAACGTAGCTGTGGCAATCACTGCAGACGACGCGCACGCACTGGTGGAAGACTCGCCGGGACACTTCCGAAACCTGCTGTGTGAGCCATGCACACACGCCACGGTCGGTGTGGCCCTTGAGCCTGTACTCGACCGTCCTCCGCGCCTGTTCGTGGCATGGGAGCTGATGTGGTTCCCCAATGGCGAGCCACAGCCCCTCCCGGAAAAATAGCGCCACCGGGCCACGGACCCCAGGCTATAAGCAGCCCGAACCGGGGATCATCAGGATGACCGCTCCCGCAGTGACTTTCTCGGATGTGTCGTTCGCCTGGCCCAGACAGGGCACGGAGCCGGTCACGCCCTTGCTGAGCCGCTTCCGGCTCACCGTCCACGCGGCCCAGGTGACCGCGGTCATCGGTCCCAGCGGGTCTGGCAAGTCTACTCTCCTGAAGCTGGCAGCCGGACTTCTCACCCCGACTGCGGGAGCGATCGAAGCGGGTAGCGATGCCCCCGGACAGCGCGCCTATGTCTTTCAGTCCCCCACTCTGCTCCCCTGGAGGACCGTCGCCGACAACGTCGCGCTGCCACTCGACATCGCGACGCCGACTGAAGATCGCACAACGCGGGTACGGGCCGCGCTCGAG
>CAJWOS010000611.1 GCA_913044235.1 uncultured Pseudomonadota bacterium | reverse complement strand
GGGCCGCGCTCGAGCGGGTCGAGCTTCTCCACGCAGCCGACAAGCTGCCACACGAGCTTTCGGGCGGAATGCAGATGCGCGCATCCCTCGCCCGCGCACTGGTCACGCAGCCCAGCCTGCTCTTGCTTGACGAGCCGTTTTCCTCACTCGATGCAGCCACACGACGACGGGTACAGCAGGTATTCATCCGGGCATGGACCGATGCGCGCGCCACGGTACTCATGGTCACACACGACATCGACGAGGCTGTCCTACTTGCCGATCGCGTCATCGCTGTGGGCGGACAGCCCCTAGGGGTTCGCGCCGACATCGCGATTCCGCTGCCCAAGCCCCGCACGCCCACGCTGCGTCATGCCCCCGAGCTCGGTGCGCTCGTGCGCACCATCGAGGCAGCCCTATGACCCTCGACCATCGCCAATCCATTCTGCCCATCGCCGTTGGGCTGTCCCTCGTGGCCGCTTGGCACGGGCTGTCCCTCATCCTGCCCCCGTTCTTACTTGCCGGCCCGGGTGCGGTCCTGCAGGCCATGGCACAGCATGCCTCCGTCCTGGCCACCGCGGCCGCGACCACGGGCTCCGCCGCTCTCGCCGGGCTCGCCCTCGCCAGCCTGGTGGGTCTGGCACTGGGGGGCTTGTTCACGGCGAGTCGCGTGGCCGAGCGCGCACTGTATCCCTACGCCCTACTCGTGCAGACGGTCCCCGTCATTGCCATCGCTCCGCTGTTGGTGGTGTGGCTTGACTACGGCTGGTGGGTCGCCACTGTGTCGGCCGCCATCGTGAGCTTCTTCCCCTTGCTCACCGGTGCCCATGTTGGCCTTCGAGCCACTGACCCCGACCAGCTATTCCTCCTCCGACTGTATGGAGCCTCTCCCCTCCAACAGCTGAAGATGCTCCGACTTCCTGCCGCGCTTCCACACATTCTCGCAGGATTGCGGACGGCCGGCGGCCTGTCTGTGATCGGTGCCGTCGTGGGAGACTTCGTGGGCTCCAACGGACAACCTCCTTCGCTTGGCTACATCGTCCTGAAGGCCGCAGCAAGCGCCGACGTGGCAAGGTCATTCGCCGCGGTGGTTGTGTCTGCCATACTCGCGCTCGCCCTGTTCGCCAGCACCCGCGCGCTGGAGCGCTACACCATCGGCGCCTGGCACGGCGACCGCCATTCCTGAACCTGCTTCGAGAGCCTCATGTCCCGCTTTGCTTCGCTCTTCCTCCTGACGCTCGCGTTCTCCGGCTGTTCGGGAAGCGCCCCTGAAGCACCCGGCTTGCAGTCAATTCGCCTCGTCTTGAACTGGTATCCAGAACCGGAGTTCGGCGGCTTCTACGAGGGCGTGCTCGGCGATCACTACCAAAATGCTGGCTTCGACGTGGAGATTGTCCCCGGCGGACCGGGCGCTCCCTCACTCGAGCTCCTCGGGGTGGGCAAGGCTCAAGTGGCCATCACCACTGCAGACGACATCCTCGTGAAGCGCTTGAAGGGGGTCGAGGCCAAAGCGGTCTGGGCCGCGTTCCAGCACTCGCCCCAGGGGCTGATGGTCCACGCAGCCTCCCCCGTGACCGCCCTCGAGCAGATTCCCACGCTCGAAAGCCCTCGGGTGGCCATCGAAGTCGGCCGCCCGTTCCAGCAGTTCCTTTGGCAGGAGTATGGCTGGGAAGGCAAGGTCGAGGCGGTACCGTACGGCGGTAGTGTCGGCCCATTCCTCACCGACCCGAACACCATCCAACAGGCCTATGTCACCTCTGAGCCGTGCATTGCCGATGCCAAGGGCAGCCCCACACGATTCTTGTCCACACGCGACTCCGGATGGAACCCCTATGGAACCGTGGTCGCGGTGGCCGATCCGGTACCGGAATGGACTGCCCGATTTGTGCAGGCCACCGCCGATGCCTGGCAGGCCTACCTCCGCGCGCCCGACCATGCGAACACCGAAATCATTCGGCAGAACGACCAGCTGAACGTCGGGCTCATCGGGTGCATCACCGACCTTCAGCGCCCGTATGTGACGGGTGACGATGGCCTCGGCGCCATGACCGAAGCCCGCTGGGAAGCCACCGCAGCCAATCTCACAAAGCTCGGCTTGCTGCCCGAGGGCGTGCGGGCGGCAGGTGCCTGGCAAAACATGTCCGCAGAGGCTCCCAGTGCGGCAACGACCACCCCCTGAATGCACTGCTATGGTCGGCAAACTTAGTCGAAACGTACACATCACTGGGCGCGATGCGGCATCGTGGTTCCGTCCCCAACGCATGGTTGACCCCGATGGGATCCGTGGCATCGTGCTCCGGCCTCCCCGAGCCAGATCCCGTGCCATCGTCCGCAGACATCTGGAATGAAGGGTGGGCCGGTGCGGCAACCCCATCGCGCAGGCACCGCCCCAGCGCTCTGCTGGAGGCGCGCATGACAAGCGGCTGACTTCATTCGCTTGTCGCCTTGGTAGGCTCCTGTTCCCCATGAACGTGAGCGCGATCGATGCCCCAGCGTGTTTCCAAGTTCCTGCTTCTCCTCGCGGTTCCGCTCGCTGGCCGCGCTGCCCCCCAGCCCGACGCCCGCGGAACGGCCGCGCCAGCAAGGCCATACGACATCCTATCCCTGCACCTCGACATCGAGGTCGACCCCGCCGCCCGCACGGTACAGGGCACGGCCCGCTACCGGGCCCGCGTGCTGCACGACGCACCTCTGGTTCTCAACAGGATCGACGTCGACATCACTGCCGTTCGCGGTCTGGACACCGAGGCTCCACCGTTTCGGGTCCATCCAGGTCATCTCGTCATCGATGCGAAGCCAGCCCACATCGGTGAAGACGACACCCTCGATTTCGAGGTGGACTTTGTGGCTCGTCCATGGACGGGGGTGCACTTTCGTGGAGCGTCCCCGGCCGACCAATACCCGGAGGTATGGACCCAGGGACAGAGCAGCGACCACCGACACTGGTTCCCCGCATGGGATCATCCCAACGACCGCTTCGACTACACCGGAACGATCAATGCACCCGACGGATGGCGCGCCACCACCAACGCAGGTCATGACCTCCCGACCTACCTGATCATGTTCGCGATGGGCCCCTACGACGAGCATGTACACCCCGACGACCCCCAGACCCGGGTGTGGGTGGCACCCGGAACGCCGCGAGATGCCATCGCACCAGTCCTCGACCCTGTGCCCGCCATGAAAGACCACTTCGCCACGCGCACCGGCATGGCGTACCCATGGGGAGACTACCTCCAGGTCTTCGTGCAGCGCTTCTTGTACGGCGGGATGGAAAACACTGCAGCCACCATCAATTCCGATCGTTCCCTCGTAGACCGCAGAGTCCAGAACACCCGGTCCGGGGTGGAAGACCTGGTGGCGCACGAGCTGGCCCACCAATGGTTTGGAGACCTGCTCACCTGCCGCACCTGGCGGGACCTCTGGCTCAATGAAGGCTTCGCGACCTTCATGGCCAGCGACTACATCGCGGAGCGGCAGGAAACCGATGAGGAGCGCGCGGCGGTCTGGGCAGAGGAAGTCCACGGGTGGTACCGATACAGCCGCTCCCAGACCCAGCCCATGGCCCGTCGATGGCACCACGAGCCCGGGCGGGCCAACTCCAATGTCTACAGTCGCGGTGCCGCCACCCTGTGGATGCTGCGGGCCGAACTCGGTGAGGTCGCCTTCTGGCGGGGGGTCCAGACCTATGTGAAGCGGCACGCTCACGGCCCAGTCGAGACCGTCGATCTCCGCCGCGCGCTCGAGTCCGAGACCGGTCGCGACCTGAACGGCTTCTTCCAACAGTGGACCGAGACCCCAGGCAGTCCTGAGCTCACGGTCCGCGAGCGGGTCATCGACGACACCCTGGTGATCACCATTCAGCAGTCCACCTCCGACAAGAAACCACTGTTTCACATTCCCGTCGAGGTGCAGGTCGCTACCGATGCGGGCACGGTGTCGCATGCCGACTGGATGGACCAAGACTCGCTCCAGCTCAGAATCCCCATCGAAGGCAAGATTCGCTGGGTCGCCATCGATCCACGGGGCGCTGTTCTCGCCAAGTGGAAGCACACCCAATCGGCCGCACGACTGGAGGCGCAGGCACTTGAGGCTCCCGCTTTCGCTCGACTCTCGGCGATCCGTGCCCTGGGAGAGACCGATGCATCCAAAGCCCTGGCGAACCTTCTGGCGGATGAGACCCAGCCGGTTCCCTATCGGCGGGCCGCCGC
>CAJWOS010000610.1 GCA_913044235.1 uncultured Pseudomonadota bacterium | reverse complement strand
CCGGTGGCTCGGCGGCCGCGCTACGCCAGCGGTCTCCACTGCCTGAGGCGTCGAGCCACGATGGATGCACAGCCCACGATAGGGGATCCAGCCCGCACGAGCGGTTCTGTGTCTTTGGCAGAGCGTCGGGTCTGGTTGGATGTGACCGGGTCGATTCTCTGGCATTCCGGCCCGCTATCGCCGCTCGGCGCGGATGTATTGCGCAGGGCGATGGTGCACCTGCAGCGAGCGGTGGTGCGCGTTTCACGCGACCCAGCGGATCCCCGCAATCTCATGGGTGTGTTCGACCGGCGGGTCTGGCTGACCCTCTCCGCCCTCCGTGGGTACCTCAGCGGCGCCTCCGTGCAGCGCTGGGTGGGGGAGGTCGAGCCGTCGCTTGTGGGACACATTCGCGATCAGAACCTACCCGCCACCGACGACCTACGGGTTCCCGAGGTACTACCAGGGCTGATGTTCCAAGGAGCCAGGGCCATGGCATCTGCTGTGGCCGGGCAGCTTCAGCCGAAGCGATCCGCGGCCTCTGCGACGGCCGCCTGGAGCCAGTGGTTGGAGGTGCTCAAGCGTCGGGCGGCACACCCGATCGACGACAGAGGCGTGGTCGCTTGGGTGGACCACATCCTGTCTCCCACGGCGGCACTTGTGGCCGATGAGCTGATGCCTCGAATCGCTCTCGCCACCACTGCGAGCCGCGCCATCCGCGAGCCGTTCATGGGCCGCAGCGACTGCGCACCTTTGCTCGACGCGGTCACTCGGGGCATCGGCGGTCATCGCGTGACCACCTTCATGGGCCTCGAACCGTCGGAGCGGTGCGCGCGGTTTGGGCACTGGGGCCCGGGGGCACTCGACGTGCATACGCCCCAGGATGGCCTCCGGGCGTCAGCCGACCGCTCCGACCCTCGTGCATTTCGGCGGGCCTTTGAACAAGCCCGCCAGGCACGGCGGCTGGCAGTCTCCACACTGGCCTCGGAGCTGCATGGGCCCCTCGAGCGGGCTCGGTTCCTGGCGGCGGCGGACGTGGTGGACTCGCTGGGCGGGTTGTCCGACTGGCCGCTCGATGCCCTGCTGCACTGCCTGGATCCAATCCGAAAACGCCTTTGGCAGCTGGCGGAAGCGTCCACGGGTGCGCTCGACCTTGCCGATTGGGGGGCGCTGACCCTCAGCGACCTTGAGCGGATCCATGGGGGCGATGCCCCAGAGAACGACCGCGAAGCAACGCTTCCGGGCACCAACATCCGATCGCTGTGTCCAGTCACCAGTGGGGTGTTGGTGGCGGGTCCCTTCGAGGGCATGGTGGTCGATGTCGGGACGAAGTCGCCCGTCGCACCCTCCGAGACCATCTGGCGCGCTGAGCACCTCGACATGCACTTGGCAGAGCGGCTGACCGCCTGCGCCGGGATCCTGGTGGCTCGCGATGGCGCGTACGGGCCGGCTGGCGTGCTGGCTGCAGCCATCGGGCGGCCCTGCGTGAGTGTTCCGCGCGGCGCGTTGCCGGAGCCGGGCCGATGGGTCCGTGTGGACCGAGCCGGTCGCATCACGGCGATTAAGGGACAGGGGCAACATCCGGCGATGGCGGATTCGGCGGGCCCGTCCGCTCAATGATCACCGCCCGAATGTGGTCGGAGGCGCTCAGGCTCTCCACCACATGCATGCCGCGGGTCACATGGCCGAACGCGGTGTAGCGGCCGTTGAGGTGCGGCTGGGGGGACAGCGTGACGAACCACTGGCTTCCTGCGGTGTCGGCACCCGCATGAGCCATACCGACCACACCCTCGTGGTATCGCATGGCGTTGATCTCGTCGGGGATGGTCCAGCCCGGTCCGCCCATTCCATCGCCCCGGCGGTCGCCGGTCTGCGCCACAAAGTCGGGCACAATGCGATGCCACGAAACCCCATCGAACCAGCCGTCCTCGGCCAGTCGGGCAAAGTTCCACACGGTGATCGGGGCCTCTTCAGGGGCCAGGTCGATGATGAATTCTCCCTGATCGGTCTGGATCCGGGCTGATGTGATTGTGCTCACCTCGGCGTAGGAGACGGGCAGCGGACGGGGAGAGGCATCTGGCAGGGATTTCCGGGCTGTTTGCAGGATGCCTCGGGCGTGCTTGCGAACCTGTGAGTGAGGGTGTTCGGAATGCTTCCGCGCTAGTGCGATGGCCGACTCGGGAATGCGTCGGACCTTGGGGTAGCGCCCCTTGTACAGCGAATGAAGGGCGGAAAGTCCGCTTGCGAGCAGGTCAGCATCGAGTGCAGTTTCCAACGCCCGCAAGAGGGGCTTCTGAGCCTTTGCAGTGCGGCGCTCTCCGATGGCGTCTGCCGCGAGCGCCGCGACCACGGCGTCGGTCGCTGGGAGCAGCGACAGAAGCTGGTTGAGTGGGGGCTTCAGCTGTACCAGTCGCTGTGTGGCTGTGGTTCGGATGACCACCTCGGGGTCTTCGAGCGCCAGAGCAACGAGCGTGTCGGGATCGTTGACGGCCGAAATGGCCGCAGCGCGAATCGGTGTGGGGCGACTGGTCGGTAACCAGGGGGAGGGGTCTGCAATCAGCCCTTCCGTGGCGAGAGCCTGAAGCGCCGCTGCGGCATCGAGCAGGCGCGGGTCGCCAGACAGCAGCTGGGCTTCTGCGGCAGCGAGCGTGTCGCCCGCCTGCACGATGGGGAGGAGGAGCGCAGCGCGGTCGAGCGTGGGAAGTCCAGCCACTGCTTCGATCGCGACCTGCCGAACGGCTGGATCTGGATCGTTGAGCAGCACCACTGCGCCTGTCCATCCACAGGTGCGTGCCGCTCGAGCGGTCGCAATGCGCACACTCGGTGCCGGATCCCGTGCGGTCTGTGCGTAGAGGTCGGGCAGGGCGTCGCCCGCATCGGTCAGGTGGGCCACCGCCCGGACGAGAAATGCTTGGGTGGTGGGGTCGGGCTCGGCGGCGGTGCGGTCCACCAGCCTCGCGATGGTTGTGGGATCCGCACGCTCTGGCCGCATCCGAGCCAGTGCGAAGGCACTCGCGCGTCGGGTGGGCAGGTCGAGCCGGTCGAGCTGGGAGGTGAGGTGGTAAACCGTCTCGACTCGAGCGAGCGCGGGTCGATTGTGGATGGCCAGGTGTCCCATGGCCTCGGCTGCGGCGCGTGCTTCCAGGGGAGGCTTGGGAAAGGGTACGCGCTGATACAGGGCATCGACCAGTGCTCGCATGCCGGCCATCTCGGCGTTTTGCCCCAGAGCCTGAAGAATCGCAGCTCGGACCTCGGTGTCGGCTTCGATGGAGAGCAATGCGAGCAGTGAGCGCTCACTGTGCGGCGTCTGGCCGAGCGCATTCGCGGCCTCGATGCGCACCGTGGCGTGGTCGTCGCGTGCAAGCTCACCGAGCGGTTCGAGGGATGCTTCCGTGCGTAGGCGTCCGAGTGCGCGCGCCGCCCGGGCCCGAGCCTCCGGGTCGCCTGACTGTGTGAACGCCACGAGTGCGTCGGGGTGAAGGCGCTTCCACTCGATGTCCAGAATGACTTGTTCTGATGCGTGCTCAAGCGCATGCACCGGCTGGGGCGCGGTCCAGATGGCCACGAGAAGTGGAAGGGCAGTCATGGATGCAATCTCAACACATACGGTCCAACGAAGTTTTCAGCACATCATAAAGCCAGCGCGAAGGGTGCGCTGCGAAGGGTCGTCCCGGATGACTGTGCCGTGCCTCGTTAGAGCGCTGCGTGATCGGAGCATGGATTTGGGACCTCGCAAGTCAGTGACATCCCCTGCGTCGGTACCCAAGGCCTTGTCGGCTGTTGCCGAGCGTGTCGACGCTGCGCGTTCTCGCGGGGCGATCAAGACGCTCGGACGCGCAGTCGACGCGGCACCCGATCTGCGGGCTGAGGTCGTGGCCCTGGCAAAGCACCGGGGCGTTGAGACGAATCCTCAGTGGCCTGGCAAGAAGTTGGTGCGGGCCGCACGGGGTCGTGAGGCCGAGAGTCGTGTGCGCACCAATCCGATTCGGCGTGATCAGGCCTTCGTCTGCCTCCACTGTGGCACCGAGGTGCCCGCGGGAGGTGGGCATGTCCGCGATCACTGCCCAGTCTGTCTTCGCAGCCTACATGTCGACCGGATCCCCGGAGACCGAGCGGCGGAGTGCGGTGGCTTGTACGATCCGATCGGCTTCGAGCGCACCCATGGCGAGGAGGTAGGCACAGTGGATCCGGCGATCGACGAGGCCGGGAATGCAGA
>CAJWOS010000609.1 GCA_913044235.1 uncultured Pseudomonadota bacterium | reverse complement strand
AGATCTGAGCCACTGCCGCCATCCACCACGTCATCACCGCCGCCCGCTTCGATTTGATCCGCTCCTTCTCCGCCATCGACCGTGTCGGCGCCTGCTCCGGCCTCGATGCTGTCGTTCCCCTGTTCGCCATCAATCAGATCAGAGCCACTGCCGCCATCGCTTGCACCGGAGTCGACCTCGGTTCCCGAGTCGCTCATGGCCGACGCCTCGTCGAACATCGAGTCGGTCGGCAGCATCGGCGACGACTTTGAGCCACCGCACGCTGCGATCCCGAGCCACAAGAGCCCGGTGAGCACTTGCTTGGGATGATTCATGGAAACACTCCATCGCGGGAACAAGGCGCTCCCTGCCCCCCAATGTGCCCCAACCAGCACACGATGGCGAACCCCAATTCCTTCGGGCGCTCGAATTCCACGAAAGAGACCGCGAGCGGGCTCTGGAGTCCGGAGGGCACCGCGTGCCCGGAGGCCGCGGGCAGCCGTGCTGCCCCGGAACCATGCAATCAACCGGCCCGCCTCGCGAAGCAGCAAGCGCCCACGCCACGCACCGCACGCGGTACGCTCCGGTCGAGAGGTCCCATGGACTCCCTGCACATCGATGGCGTCACGGTCCGCGCCGGCGAGCACACCCTGCTCGACGACCTTCGTCTCGTGGTGCATCCCGGCGAGCTCTGCGCGCTGCTCGGGCCGTCGGGTGCCGGCAAGAGCACCTTGATGAAGGCCGTGCTGGGCGTGCGGAAGCCCGCTTCGGGTCGAGTTCGGCTCGGCGAGCGGCCGATGACCGAGGCCGGACCCATCGGGTATGTGCCCCAGGATGATGCCCTGCACAGGGTGCTCACTGTGGAGAAAGCGCTGGACTACTCGGCGCAGCTCCGGCTGCCCTCACTGTCGGCCGAAGCGCGCCATGCGCGGATCACGGATGTGCTCACACGCGTGGATCTCGTGCAGAGGCGGTCGGTGCGGGTGGGTCGGCTCTCGGGCGGACAGCGCAAGCGCGTGAGCGTGGCCATGGAGCTGCTCACCGCGCCCCCCGTGCTGGTGCTCGATGAGCCCACGAGCGGCCTCGACCCTGGCATGGAGCGCCGCACGATGGCGCTCTTCGCCGACCTCGCCAGCGAAGGGCGGATCGTGATCGTGTCCACCCACGCCATGGCGTCGATCCAGCGGTGTCAGGTGGTGGTGGTGCTGGTGGCCGGCAAGCTCGCCTATGCCGGACCACCGGCGGGCTGCCCAGAGTGGTTCGAGGCCCTCGACATGAACGGCATCTTTCCGGCCATCGCGAAGCATGCGCCCATCGTGTGGGCCAAGAAGTGGACCGCGGCACCAGCCTCTCGCACGGCGCTCACCCGCCCAGCACCACGACTGCAACCATCGGGCGCCGCATCCGCACCGCCGCCCTCCACCGCAGCCCCTGCCCCGAGCGAGCCTGCCCCGAGCGAGCCCGCCCCGTCGGCGTCTCCCGCAGACCGACGGCGAACGGCCGAAGCGGAGCTCGCGGCCCTCAAGGCCAAGATGGGGCGGCCCTCATGAGCACCGCACTGTCTACCCGCGACCAGCTCTCGGTGCTCACCGCTCGCTACCGCGACGTGATGCTGGGCGACTGGCCGACCCTCTTGATTCTCGTGGGGCAGGCCCCCGCCATCGGCGCGCTGTGTGCCGTGGTCTGGGGCACGGTCGAAGAAGGCACCCCGAGCCTGTGGTTCGTGCTCGCGCTCTCCTCGGTGTGGTTCGGCTGCATCAACGCCTGTCGCGAGGTGGTCAAGGAGCGGGCCATCGTTGAGCGGGAGCGCATGTTCGGCCTGTCCCTCCCCGCCTATGTGGGCTCGAAGATCGGCGTGCTGGCCATGGTGGGCCTGGTGCAGGTGGTCCTGCTGCAAGGCGCCGTGGAATGGAGCATCTCCCTGCGGGGCCCGTACCTGGTCGAGACCCTGGCCCTCTGGCTCGGCAGTCTCGCGGGCACTGCGCTCGGGCTGTTGGTGTCGGCCGTCGCCACCCGCCAGGAGCGAGCGGTGGGCGTGGTGCCCCTCCTGCTCCTACCGCAGATCCTGTTCAGCGAGTTTGCCGTACCCGACCGGCACTTCACGGGATTTCTCGAAGTGACCCGCAGCGTGATGCCGGTGCACTGGACCTACACCATCTTCTCCAACGCCGCGGCCACCGAGCCCCGCTGGTCTGCGGTCGCGGAGGGGATGCTCGTGCTGCCCATCACCGCGGCTGGACTGGCGGTGCTCACCATGTTCGCTCTGCTGCGGCGCCAAGAAACGTGACCGGAGGCCTCTCTTCATGAAGCGCATGATGTGGACCGTACTCATCGCTGCCGGACTCGGTGGTGCCTACTTCGGCGCAGCCCACTTCTCCGGCGGCTCGTTCAACACCATGGGACTGCCGCTCGGCGGGGATGCTGGCGAGCTGCGTCGCACCGCCCTGTCGTTCTGGGAAGACATCCAGTTCAAGGACTTCCAGTCGGCCGCCGAGTACCACGCGCCCGGTCTCCAGGATGCGGTCGACATTCCCTTCCTGATCCAGCGCATCTTCGCCATGAAGCCCGAGCTGCTCGACATCATGGAATATGAAATCGTGATGGTCGACATCGACGACAGCGGCAACCGAGCCCGGATTCGCACCCGGGTGAAGATCAAAGAGCTGGTGCGCGGCAAGATCGATGAGCGGCAGGTGATGCTGTACTTCGCGCGCGATGATGCCGACTCGCCCTGGTACATGCGCCTCGAAGACAGCCTCCGACCCGACAAGGCCGAGGACGGCAAGAAACACTGACCGGACGATGGGAACTGCTCGAACCCACCCACGTGTGGCCATGGCAGCTCTGCCACCCGTCTGTTCGCAGATGGGTGCACGCGGGCATGCCGATCGATGGTTCGCACCATCTTCGCCGGCCGACGCGCGCTCACACCGTCAACCCACGCTTGGCCTCGGCGTGCGAGAAGCCCACGCATAGCACCCAACATCGCCACTCAACCCACAGATGAACCGAACAGAGGGCAACCCATCGGTCCCATCATGGTATTCATCGGTTCTTGCCGAGCCCCTACCGCCCATCGCGGCCCGACTCCCGGATCTGCCATGCCTGCTGTCCGCCCGTCCGTTGTTCACCTGATTCCCCTGCTCCTGGTCACCAGCTGCGTGGATGCACAAGCACCCGCGGGTCCGGCCTCACCGGCCACGCTGGACGACATCGACAGCACCGGGCGCACCGGGGGCCCGCTGTGGTCCACCGCACCCGACCACCGACTGCCCACGGCGGCGCGGGCTTTCCATCCACGCGCAGGGGATTTCGTTGCACAGCAGCTGGCCTTCGAGGCCACGCTGCAAGCCGACGGCATCCAGCTCCAGCGGCGCAGCGAGGCCCCGGAGAGCGCAGTCTGGCTGTCCGTCCACGCCTGGGGTCGCGACCTTGAGCCGATGCCGCTGGCGCCCACGGTGGCCGAGGCTGGATCGTGCACGCCCACCCTCCGCGACGATGGCAACTGCATCCGGCGCATCGAGCGGGCCCACCCCGGTCTCGATGAGTGGTGGGTGGCCCGAGCATCGGGCATCGAGTTCGGCTTTGACCTGTACGAACGCCCCGAAGGCAACGCACCCATCGTGGTTGCACTGAGCGTAGATGGTGCCGAGGTAGAGACCGATGGCGACACCGCCTGGCTCACCGACACCCTCGGCGGACTCTGGACCATCTCAGGCACCGTGGCCTGGGATGCCGACGGCGAGCTGCTCGACATCTTCCTCGAGGCCGAAGACGGCGACCGCCTGCTGCTCGTGGTCGACGACACCCACGCCCGGTGGCCCATCACCATCGACCCCGTCATCTCCACCGCCGACACCATCCTCTCCGATGGTGTGGTCGGCAACCGCCATGGGCACGCCGTGGCCGACGTGGGCGACATCAACGGCGACGACTTCGACGACGTGGTTGTAGGCGCCCCCAACGGCACCGAAGCCGTCTATGTGTACTACGGCTCATCCTCGGGTCTCGCCGACAGCCCCGACCACACCATCGTCTCTCCGATCGGCGGCACCGACGACGACTGGGGCGGCGATGTGGCCGCCGCTGGCGGCGATACCGGCCTCAGCCTCGCGACCTTTGCCGGCATGTCAGACGTAAACTCCGATATCGGCGTCCTCGCAGGCTATCTCATCGCCTCTATACCATTCCTGGCGGGCGGCGTGGCGCGCGGCGCCGCGGCCCGCGGC
>CAJWOS010000608.1 GCA_913044235.1 uncultured Pseudomonadota bacterium | reverse complement strand
CGCCTTCACCACCGCCCGCCACGCTTGGCCCACCACGCCGTCCTCGATCGCCGGCGACTGCGGCGACTGCTGCTCATCGCCGCTGGTGTGCCCGTGGCTGTTGCTCTTCGAAGGGCTGGCGGCGGAGTCATCACCGCCACCGCCATCATCACCGGCCGAGTTGTTGTAGAACTCGTTGCTCTCGACCCGCGAGTTGCCGTAGTAGAAACGGAGACCACCGGCATCGTCGGCGGCTTCGTTGTCGCGGAACACGTTGCCCTCGACCACCGCCGTCGAGATGTTGAAGTACACACCGCCGCCGTCTTCGGCGCAGTAGTTTCCGTCGACGACGTTGTCGATGAACTGTGGGCGCCCACGGTAGAAGTACGCACCGCCCGCCTGATAGGCGCTCACGTTGCCCACGATGGTGGTCTCTCGGACTTCACCACCCGCCGACCACAGACCACCGCCTCCGCCGCCAGGTCCCCAGGCCTCCTCATCGATGGTGGTGGCTTCATTGGCTGAGATGGTGCTGCGCAGGAAATCCACGAGGCCATCCTGCGTGAAAGCGCCACCGCCTTCGAGCGCCACGTTGCCATCAATCACGGAGTCAACCACATCGCCGTTCGACTCATCGCTGTACAGACCACCGCCGTATTGAGACGCCGTGCTGTCGGCGATGGTGGTGGACTCAAGCGTGAAGGAGCAGTTCAGCGCGGCGAAGCCACCTCCGTTCTCCGCCGTGCCATTCCGGATTTCCGATTCCACGAACGTGGTCTCGCCCCCGGAGCACAACGCCACGCCGCCAGTGGCTTCCGCACCATTCTGGAAGGTGATGCCCTGCAGCACGACCGTGCCATTGTTGATGGTCACGGCGCGGCCGGTACCACCCCCATCCACAACGGTCTGCGACGCACCTTCGAGCCCCACAATCGAGAGCTCGCGTCGGGTCAGCTCGAGGTTTTCGTTCCACTCCCCGGCACACAGCAGAAGGGTGGCGCCGTCGGGAGCGTCGTCGATGGCATCCTGCAGCACAACCACACCGTCTTCACAAACCTCGATCTCGTCGACGTACCCATCACAGTCGTTGTCCGTACCATCCTGGGTCTCTTCGGCGTCGGGGTTGGTCTCCGGGTCGGTGTCGTCGCAGTCATCTTCGTCGGTGAAGCCATCCCCGTCTTCGTCGACCGGCCCAGTGGTTCCGTCGTCGCCGCCATCGGTTCCGCCATCGGTTCCACCATCGGTTCCGCCGTCGTCACCTCCGTCACCGTCACCGTCGTCTGGCCCCGGCTGGTTCGGGTCTGTCCCGTCGGGCGTATCGACCTCTTTCGACTGGTCGTCGATCGACGGAGCACAGGCCACTGCAAACGACAATCCCAGTATCGCTATCCATCGTTTTTCAGTGATTGCTACAGACATGGAGCCAGCCTCCGGAGCGTGTCATTGGCGGCCGTGCTGGCCAGCCCGTTGAACAAGTAGACGTGGGGGGAGCGTTGTGTCGCCTCGACTGCGCGGTACAAAACCGACACCTATGCGTGACATCGCTGCCATGTAGAATACCGGAAACGTGTCTGCTTTGCTGATGTTCGGTATCGGGAGTTTGTGAAAACTACCCCTGGACAACGCTCAAACCCCCAGGAATCCTCATGTCAGCTTCCCGACTCGGCCCCATGCTGCTGTTCCTTGGTGCGTGCGGCTCTCCCCCAGCCGCCACCGAGCCGGAGCCTTCCGACGTCGCATCCGCATCCGACGAACCATCCATTACCGCCGACCCGCTCGCTTCCTTGACCGCAGACGAAGACGTGGATTCCGTGAACGGGCGAGCCCCCGATCCCGCGCTGCTGTTCGACCCCAATCGCGTCATGGAGGTCCGTCTGGAGCTCGAGCCTGAAGACTGGACCGCTCTTCGCAACGAGATTCGCTCGGTGTTCGATGTGCTCGGTGGGGACTGCATGGCCCAGCCGGCCCCATCGCCGTACAACTGGTACCACGCGGACCTGTGGCTGGACGACGAGCCGATGGAGCCGATTTCCCTTCGGAAGAAAGGATTCATCGGGTCTCAATCGGTCACCCGCCCTGGTCTGAAGCTGGAGTTCGACACCGTGGTTGCAGGACGGCGCATCCATGGCATGGAGCGAATGTCGCTCAACAACACTCCACAAGATCCCACCATGCTGCGCAACTGCATCGCATTCGACTACTTCCGTCGGGTGGGCATCCCAGCATCCCGCTGTGGGTTCGCAACCGTGGAAGTCAATGGCGAGTATCTCGGTGTCTATGCAACCGTGCAGCCCGTCGATGACCACTTTCTCAAGGAAAATGGCATTGACCCAGACGCACCGTTGTTCGAAGGCGCCCTCTCCGACTTCCGCGACGGATGGACCCGCACCTTCGAGTCTGACTCCGACGCCGCAGATCCAGCCCTCCTCGAACCCATTCTCACTGCAGTGAACACCGGCGAAATCGACGCCATTGCCTCGGTGATCGATATTGAGGACTTCGTCCGCTTCTGGGTCGCCGAGGCCACGCTCGCGCACTGGGACGGCTATGGTTGGAACGCCAACAACTTCTACCTGTACATCGACCCCACCGACGGACTTGCACGCTTTATTCCCTGGGGAACCGATGCAATCTGGGCCAGCCAATATCCTGGCGGCGGTGTGGACTGGATCCCGCTGAACAACCATCTGACCCGCATTCTGGCAGCCCTTCCCGAAATCGAGGTTTTGTATCGCACAGAGGTCGAACGTCAGCAAGCCCTCGCGGGCGACCCGACCGAAGCGGTGCGGCGCATCGAACAGATGGCACAGACCATCGAGCCGTGGCACGATGTGCCCGCCCGTGTCGAAGACCTGAAGTGGTTGGCCCGGAACCAGCTGGGCACCATGGCCACATCGTCTGCCCAGCCCTGGCCCCGGCCCACCACGCCGCTGCGAGACCCCCTGTGCATCGAGGAGATCGGCAGCATCGAATACAACTTCGACGGCGACTGGGGAAGCGTGGGCGGTGGAGCAAGTCCGGGCACATGCAGCACCAGCTACAGTTTGGATGGTGTGGAAGCTTCGCTCGAACCTGGGCTCTTGTATGCCGGCCTTCAAGATGGCTACGGTGTGGTGGCCTGCATCCACCCTGCCGGACCGGGTGGCGCGTCGCTGATGACCTACAACACCGTTCCAGCCACCGATCTGACCGCAGGAAGTACCGACTTCGACTACATGATTCGCCGCTCGATCTGGTACTACACCGACGACACCCTCAACGGGACATGGACCGCTATCGCGTGGGTCAACGGAACCATGGAGCTCGATGAGGCCAACCCCGGCGGACGCATTGGCGGCACCTTTTCGGGCACGTTGTGGGATCCAGCCTGGTGACCTCACCCCCACCAGCAGCGCCTTCGGATGCGACCTCGCCCAGCGCGCCGGTCCGCGTTTCCTTTCCCGAGACCGCTCCGTCAGGCTACCGTGTGTCCATGCGCAATCGTTCGGCCACCATCCACATCGCAGCAGCGATGGTCGCAGGGGCTTGCCGGGGCAAGAGCAACCCACCCAACCCCACGCTCCCGGTGGCCGAGGGGTTCGAGACCTCTGATGTCTCGCCCCCCCCCGAAGACAGCCCTGCGCCCGGCACCGACAGTGTCCCGCCCGATCCCGGTGTCCCGGACAGTGGCGAACCCACCCCCCAGTGGGACGATGGGCCGCCCCCTGTGGTGGTACTCTTCATCGGCGACGGCATGGGAGCAGAGCATGTGCGCGGTGCCGGCCTCGTGGGATTTGGTACCGAGGGCAGCTTGTTCATGGAGACCGCGCCCCACCAAGGATGGATCCAGACCGCGTCCTTGTCGGGCTACACCGACTCGGCCGCATCCGCCACCACGATGGCCACTGGCACCAAGACCCAGAACGGTCGCCTGGGGATGGATGAGGATGGCAACGAGGTGGACGGGTTGCTCGAGATTGCTCGGGCACGCGGCCTCTCCGTCGGTTTTGTCACCACCGACAACCTCACCGGAGCCACCCCTTCCGCCTTCCTCACCCATCTACCGAGTCGCTACGAGACCACCACCATCGCAGAAGCACTCGCCAGCGACCCGCCTCAGGTGATGTTCGGCGGCGGTCGCACAAGCCTCGCCGAGCTCCTGGCCCCCACAGAGTCCTGGGTAGTGGAGACCGAAGACACCCTCCGCGGCGCATCGGTCGACCTCACCCGACCGCTCGTGGGACTCTTCGTCGACT
>CAJWOS010000607.1 GCA_913044235.1 uncultured Pseudomonadota bacterium | reverse complement strand
CGGACAGTGCGAAGGGCGCACGGTGACCGAGTCCGGCGTCGATCGCTGGGGGTACTACGGCGACGAGCAGCGCCGCCAACGCAAACCATCGCACGGACGGACGCCGATGGTCCCGCAGGGCGAGCGCGGTCATGCCCAAGACCCATGGCAGCACCAGCACACCTCGATCTTCGGATGCGAGGGCCGCAATGGCGGTGCCGGTGGCCAGAGCGAGAGCACGTCGACTCGGATGAGTTGCCAGCAGCACGCTTCCTGCGAGTGCGGCACCGGTGGTGGCTGCGAGAAGCGGGTAGCCGTTGCCCCAATGGGTAGCATTGGCGACCAGTGGAACCGCCCCGAGTGTGAACGCTGCGAGTCCTCCGGCCGCGGGGCCGGCGAGGACTCGGGCGATCAGTGCTGCCGATAGGAGCATCACCATGCCCGACACCGAGGCCACCAGGATGGCAGAGTCGTCATAGCCAGTGACCTCGCCCACCATACCGACAAGGTAGCCGTGCAATGGCTTGCGGAAGCCCGACATCCGATCCCAGCGTGCGTGGACGACATGCCAAGCGTTGTGGAGCCACTCTGGCCAGTGGTAGCCGGAGACGGTGCCATCAAACACGAACAGGCCACCCCGCAGCCACAAGAGCGCTACACCGCCCAGGACTCCTCCGACAAAGGGAAGTTCCCACAACCAGCGGGCGCGGGCACCACTCGTCGGAGCACCGTTGGAGGAGTCCTGCACGCGTCTTCCTCCTTCGTCCAAGGTTCGAGGGGGGCGGTAGGCAGGTTATCGCGATGGCTGAGCCGGCGTGCAAGGCAACCCTGGCGAGGGAACCATGACAGCAACCGCAAAGCCCGCGCACAGTGTTCCCGCCCAGGTCCTCCAGGTTCATGTGAACGGTGAGCCGGAGGTGGCGTTGGCACCGCCGACCTGGACTCTGCTCGAAGTGCTCCGATACAAGCTTGGGTTGGTGGGTACGAAGCAGGGGTGCGACAAAGGGGACTGTGGGGCGTGTACAGTCCTGATGGACGGCCGCCCCATCCTCTCGTGCTGCACGCTCGCTGTGATGGCACAGGATGCGAAGATCACCACCATCGAGGGGATTCCCCCCCGCGTGCCGCAAGCATTCGATGCCGCAGGTGCGCTGCAGTGTGGTTTTTGCCAGCCTGGGATGATCTGCTCGGCCCACGCTTTGCTCGAAGTCAACGACTGTCCAAGCGACCGTGAGATCCGGCAGGCCATTTCGGGAAATCTATGCCGGTGTACGGGGTACACGAAGATTGTCGAGGCGGTCCATCTAGCGTCCGCGCGGCCAAAAAATGAGCGGTCACCCACCCCGATGGTGTCCAGCGCACCGGCAGATGGCCTCCGCACTGTGGGCGCGCGCGGCCGCAAGCCTGGAGCCCTCGACAAGGCCCTCGGGCGGATTCCGTACACCGACGACATCGTGCTGCCGCGAATGGCCCATGGACGCATCCTACGGTCGCCGCATCCGCACGCGAAGATCGTGTCGATCGACACTTCGGAGGCAGAAGCACTGCCGGGGGTCTATGCCGTGATGACCGGCGCAGACTTGCCCACGCCATTTTGCATCATCCCGTGGACGCCAGACGAGCACGCCCTGGCACCGGACAAGGTTCGCTATGTGGGAGACGGGGTGGCAGCGGTCGCGGCGGTCGACGAGGAGACCGCACTTCGAGCTTGTGACCGGATCGCAGTCGAGTACGAGATCCTCCCTCCCGTGCTCTCCTTAGACGCGGCGGAAGCCGCTGATGCGCCATTGGTCCATGCCCGTGACTGGAAGGGCCGGGCACGCACCTCGAATCTCTGCAAGGAGGTGGCGCTGGCGTTCGGCTCCGTAGATGAAGGATTGGCGGAAGGCGCCGCGAGCATCGACCAGACCTGGTTTTATGAAGGCAACACCCACGTTCCGATTGAGCCGCACTGTGCACTGGCCGACTGGTCTTCTGAACAGCGCCTCACACTTTGGTCGGCCACGCAGGTGCCGCACTACCTTCACCGCGAGCTGGCGCGCGTGCTTGACATTCCCCAAGCGCAGATACGCGTGATCCAGCCGGCACTCGGCGGCGCATTCGGGGGAAAGTCCGAGCCGTTCGACCTCGAATTCTGTGCGGCTTATCTGGCTCGAAAGGCGGGTCGTCCAGTCAAGATTCTCTACACCCGCGAAGAGGTGTTCTACAGCCACCGGGGCCGTCATCCAATGGAGATGCGCCTCCAGATGGCGGCTGACGCCGCAGGCCACCTCACCGCAGTCGACCATGACATACGGATCGACGGTGGTGGCTACCACTCGTTTGGGATGGTCACCACGTACTACGCGGGCCAGCTTCTCACGGGACCCGTGGACTTTCCCGCCTACCGTTTCCGAGCGCGCCGCTTCTACACCAACAAGCCCTGTTGCGGGCCGAAGCGGGGACATGGCTCGGTACAGCCAAGGTTTTCCTTTGAGTGTGGCCTCGACGAGCTGGCGCACAAGCTGGGCATCGACCCCATCGAGATGCGACGCCGCAACGCCCTCGAGTCCGGCAGCACCACGGTCAACGGGCTGTTCGTGCCGAGCACAGGGCTTCAGGAGTGTCTCGATGTGGTGGCCCGCGACAGCCAGTGGGACCGGCGGTACGGCAAGCTGCCGTTCGGACGGGGGCTCGGCGTGGCTTGCTCGATGTACATCAGCGGCACGGCCTACCCGATTTATCCAAACAAAATGCCCCAGAGCGGCGTGTCGCTGCTCGCCGACCGCTCCGGTCGGATCACCATCACGTGCGGAGCCTCCGATATCGGCCAGGGCTCCGATGCCATGTTGGCATGGGTGGTCTCGGAGGAGACCGGCCTGAGCCCAGAGCGCATTGTGGTCAAGAGTGCGGATACGGATCTCACTCCGGTCGACCTGGGCGCCTACTCTTCGCGGATGACCTACATGGTGGGGCTCGCGGCACAGGAAGCCGGTCGAGCCATGCAAGCCAAGATGCGCGACGCGCTTGCCGCCCACTGGGGAGTCCCTGCGGACCGGATTGGAGTGGGGCACGGTGTTTGGTTTGACAAGACCGATACTGCGCGGCAGGTCGACGTGCATCAAGTGCTGATTCTGGCGGAGACAGCAGAGGGACGCCCGCTACAGACGGTGGGTGGCTATCGAACGCGCGACTTGGGTGGGCAGTACCGCGGAGGCTCGATTGGTGCCTCGCCTGCCTACTCCACGACGGCCCATGTGGCTGAGGTCGTGGTGGATCCGCAGACCGGCATCGTTACGGTAGAGCGAGTCTGGGTTGCCCACGATTGCGGTCGGGCCATCAACCCGCTGATGGTGGAAGGACAGATCGAAGGTTCTGTGTACATGGGGTATGCCGAGGCATTGATGGAGGCGCAGGTGTTTGACGAGCGAGGCCTTCACACCGGCCCCAACCTGCTGGACTACCGCATCCCTACCAGCATCGAGACGCCCGACATCATCGCAAAGATTGTGGAGACCATTGATCCGGGAGGGCCGTATGGTGCGAAGGAGGCGGGGGAGGGGCCACTGCATCCAGCCATCCCTGCCATCGCCAATGCGATCTTCGATGCGGTTGACATCCGGCTGCGGCAGATCCCATTCACACCGGACCGGGTCCTGGCGGCCTTGCGGGCGGCGGATGTAGAGCGCCGGGTGTGAGGCTCAGCAGCCGTTTACACAGTCACAAGACGAGCCGCAGGCCACGCCTCCGAGGCCGGCACCCAGTCCAGGACATGTGGCCTCACAAGCCTTGTCGCCGCAGGTAAGCAGCCCGGCTCGGCAGGAGGTTGCACCGCTGCAGGTCAGTGTGCAGGAGGCGGTGTCTGGACAGTTCACCAACACCGCGCTGCAGGAGGCCGCACCGCTGCACTCGACCTCGCACGGTGCTTCTGTGGGACAGGTGACAAGCAGTCCCGAGCACGACGCTGCCCCCGAGCAGTTCAGGTCGCAAGTGAACCCTTCTGGACAGCGCACCGGAAGACCGGAGCAGGCTGCTGGGCGGGTGCAGTCGATGCTGCAGGTGGTGCCTGAGCAGCCTCCTGTGCACTCGGCAGGGCAGGGATCGCTGGACCAGACTGGGGCGTCCTCGCAAGCCGGGGCACCGGTGTCTGCGTCAGCGTCAGCGTCAGCGTCAGCGTCAGCGTCTGCGTCTGCGTCTGCGTCTGCGTCAGCGTCAGCGTCAGCGTCAGCGTCTGCGTCTGCGTCAGCGTCAGCGTC
>CAJWOS010000606.1 GCA_913044235.1 uncultured Pseudomonadota bacterium | reverse complement strand
ATGGCACCACGCTGGTGTTTCAAGACATTCCTTATTCTTGGCACCTCAGCGGCGCCGCGTTCGCGCCCTACACCGCGACCGACGCCGAGGGCGGCTCCACCTGGCACGGCGTGCTCTTCCGGCTGCAGCCCGACCACGACTACGACAGCCCCGGCCGCAACCACCCGGGCCCCCTGCTGATCGCGTTCCTGCCCTACTCCAACGCGTCGACCGCCCGGCGGCTGAAGGGACTGTACCGCTCGAAGGACACGGTGAGCATCACGGCGAGCCCGGTGGGCGTGCTGCCCGCCGAGGTGTGGGACACGCCAGTGCAGAACGCGTACGACACGATGCCCGCCTTCACCCTCGACGCGCTGCACTGAGGCAGGTTCCACGCCCATGACCGAGCACGAGTTGGCCCTGACCCTGGTCGCCCTCGGCGGGCTGTTGCTGGCGGGGCTGGGGGCGGAGTGGCTGGGGCGCCGGACCCGCGTGCCGGGCGTCACCCTGCTCGTCATCCTCGGAGTCCTCGCCGGACCGAGCGGGCTCTCGCTCCTGCCCGCCCAGGCCGAGACCTGGATGCCGATCCTCTCGACGGTCGCGCTGATGGTGTGCGGGTTCACCGGCATCTCTTTGCCGCAGGCGCTCAAGTTTGCGTCCACGACCGTGACCGACGACGACGACGACAGCTTGACCACCACCTTTGCGTGGACCGTCGAAGGCGGCAGCGTCTCGGCCTCGTCCACCTCGGGCCTCACCAGCACCCTGGCTGGCGCCTTCGCAGCCGGCGATGCCGTGGTCTGCACGGTCACCACCGACGACGGCAAGGGCGGCACCGACAGCGCCTCGGCCGGCACCACCATCACCAACACCGCGCCCACTGTGTCTGCGGTCACCCTCGACAAGAGCACCCTGTACACCAACGACACGCTCACCGCGAGCGTGACCAGCAGCGATCCCGAGGGCGACACGCTCACCACCACCTACGACTGGTACGTGGCGGGCGCGAGCGTGCAAAACGGCACCAGCGACACACTCAACGGCGCCTCCACCTCGGTCGGCTTCGACAAGAGCGACGATGTCTATGTCATCGTCAACGTGACCGATGGAATCGACACCGTCACATCCACCAGCAGCACACTCACCGTGTCCAACACACCGCCTGGGGCCAGCGTGACCCTCTCCTCGGGACCCGTGTACACCAACGACACCATCCCGGCCGTCGTCTCGACGGATGATGACGACGGCGACTCGGTCGGCGTCAGCTACGCCTGGTATGTGGACGGCAGTGTGGTCGCCGAGACGAGCAGCACGCTCGACGGAGCCACTGACTTCGACAAGGAGCAGGAAGTCTACGTCATCATCACGCCCAACGATGGGAGTGTAGACGGAAGCAGTGAGACATCCAGCAGCGTTGAGATCGCCAACTCCCTCCCGACCGCTCCAGACGTCGAGCTGGTGGAGGAAGGCACGACAACCTTTGCCCAGCTCGCGGCCAGTGGGCACCACAGCTGCGTGCTGGAGTCATCCGGCGGCATTGAGTGCTGGGGAGATGACACAAACGGCGGGGTGTCGGATGCACCCACCGATGATGGCCGTACATTCCTGTCGCGCGGTGGCTAGCACAGCTGTGCCCTCGATGCCTCCGGCGGCATCGAGTGCTGGGGTCTGGACTCCTATGGCCAGGTCGCCGATGCACCCACGGGCGTCGGCTACACCGCTATCACCGCAGACCTCTATGGTGGCTGCGCCCTGGATGCCTCCGAGGGCGTGTACTGCTGGGGGAACGACACCTACGACCAGGTCACCGATGCGCCCACCGATACCGGCTAAACAGCGGTCAGCGTGGGCGGCTACCACAACTGCACCCTGGACGCCTCGGGCACCATCGACTGCTGGGGCGCCGACTCCTGGGGCCAGGTGTCCAGTCGACCGTCTGGCAGTGGGTATGCACAGGTAAGCTCCGGTAACTTCTTCAGCTGTGCCCTGGACGCCAGCGGCGGCGTGGACTGTTGGGGCGATGACTTTGGACTGCAGGTCTCCAATGCACCCACAGACAGTGGCTACACTGCACTGACCACGGGTGCGCACCACGCTTGCGTGCTGGACCCGTCGGGCACCATCGACTGCTGGGGATGGGACCTTCAGAACCAGGTCACGGATACGCCATCGGGCAGTGGCTATACAGCCCTGAGCGGGGGCTTTCTACACACCTGTGCGCTCGACTCCGCCGGTGAGATCGAGTGCTGGGGAGATACCACCTACGGCCAGCTCAGCGACATTCCCGCGTTGGACAGCGATGGCGGTCTTGTGTGCACCATTCAGACCGAGTCCACCGACGACGACGATGACAGCATCACCTACACGGTCGAGTGGGATGTCGATGGTACCGACTATACCGACACCACCACCACCGACTACACCGGCGACACGGTCCCGGTGGGTGACTACGCTTTGGGAGAGACATGGACTTGTACCGTGACGCCCAACGATGGCGATGGCGACGGTGAGAGCGCAGAAAGCGAGCTGCTGTTGGCGTACACCTGTGACGACGACGGCACTGCCGAAGACTGTCCCGCCCTGTCCTGCAAAGACATCCTCGACCGCGGCTACGACACTGGCGACGGCACCTACTGGATCGACATCGACGGCAGCGGAGCCTTCGAGGTCTATTGCGACATGACGACCGACAGCGGCGGCTGGACGCTGGTGGCCTACATGCCCACTGCCGCTGGCGGCAGCAGCCTGTACACCGCGTCAGCCTACAACGCCTCGGACTGTGTCTCCCAGACCGGCCACTGCAAGCTGTCCGACGATGAGATCAACGCCATCCTGTCGGTGGGCAGTGATACCGACGACCGCTTCCGAATGACGAACCCCAACGACACGGTCTCGAATGGCAGCACCGCCGGCCCCGGTCAGTACTACTGGGACACCACCTCGGACTTCGCCTATGACAACGCAGACGCGACCACATCGTGGTGGGCGCTCAGTCTCTCACTCGGAGGCAGCCACAGTCCGGGCTGTCGGCACCCAGATGCGCGCGGCGCGGGCCACTACCCAACCGTTGTAGGCACATGTGCCACTGGCGGGGGCTTCGGGCCGAGCGTATCGTCCGAGATCAACTTCTATCACACAAGCCTCGGCTACGGCGGTGGGCCGGACACCGGCAACGCGCCCTGGTACTGGTGGGTTCAGTGAGCACTCTGGTGATTGCGGAAGTGAAGGTCGTCCCTCCTCAACGCAGATAAAACCGCACCACAAACCCATCGCCCTCCCGCCCCCAGGTCGTCGCGGACTCCGCCTCGGTCCCCCGCAGCGCCGAGTCCGCATAGCCACACCCGCCGTAGCCATTCGGCGGGCTGACCGACGGCCCGTAGTCGCACCCGGACCACTCGGTGTGGCCACAGCTTGCCCGCAAGAGAGGCCCTTGCCGATGGAGAGGCAGGTCTGCCGAACTGCTTCCTCCTTGTACTGGATCCCCCCCTTGCGTAGACTCCTGCTCCTCTCGGGAGCCCCACCATGCGCCGCCTCGCTGCCCTCCTCGCCCTGACCGCCACCGCCTGCTCCGACGCCGGCGGAGACAAAGACACCGACCCCGACGGTCCGTCCGATCCCGGATCAGCCCCCGAGTGTACCATCACCGCTCCCGAAGACGGCATCGCCGTGGCCGAGGGCGCCGAGCTGCGCTTCGATGGCACTGCGACCGATGCCGACGAGACTCCCGACCGACTCTCCGTCGTGTGGACCTCCGACATCGACGGGGAGCTGCAAACCGCCACCCCTGACTCTGATGGTACCGTGGTGCTGGTCACCAGCAGCCTCACCCTCGCCACCCACCAGATCAGCCTGCTCGTCACCGACGAAGTCGGCGAGACCTGCACCGACAGCATCTACGTGGCCGTGGGCTCACTTCCGACTCTCACCATCGACACACCGGTCGATAGCGATCGCGTGAGCGAAGGCGATCTCGTGGCCTTCACCGGCTCCGTCTCCGATGTCGAAGACCGGGCTGAAGACCTATCGATGGCCTGGGTGAGCAGCCTCGACGGCCTCTTCAGCGAGGATGGTGCCGACTCCACTGGCGCACTGAGCCTGTCAGTGGACACCTTGCAGGCCGGCGTCCACGAGCTGGAGATCACGGTCACCGACTCCGATGGCTTGTACGCCATCGACCGTCGCACCCTCCTCGTCAACGCCCTGCCTACGGTCCCCACGGTCACCATCGACCCGGACCCGGCCTTCACCATCGA
>CAJWOS010000605.1 GCA_913044235.1 uncultured Pseudomonadota bacterium | reverse complement strand
ACTTCGTGGTGATGGCCTCCACCCTTTGCTGGCTCAAGAGCCGTGAGATTTTGCATCGCACACGTGCAGAGGACCACGATGAGGAGGCAAACGCAGTTCGAGCCGATCTGTCGCGCCGCCTATTCGAGTTCCAGCGCTATCGAGATGCAGCGCAGCAGCTTGCTGAGTCGCCTCGCCTGGGCCGTGACACATTTGCTCGGATCCCAGAGCCCATTCATGGCTTCGAGCGGCCAGTCTACGCTGAAGACGACGCCTTTGGGCTTCTCGAGCGGTTCTATGGCATGCTCCAGAAGCGAGCCGCCCCGCCCCCCGTCCATGCGGTCACCCTTGAGCCGTGGACTATGGAAGACGCCGGGCAGATCTTGCTGGACTCTCTCTCGGACGGCCCTCGCGACCTCCTCGACATCCTCCAAAGGGTCGCGCATCGGCACCAGCGCGTGTTTCTGCTCTTGGCAATGCTGGAGCTGGCACGACACGGCACCATCGCCATCGCCCAGCAAGAGCACCTCGGGTCGATCCGACTCGACTTGCTCCGTGCACGAGATTCCGTCGTTCTTCGACATCTCGAAGGCGTGGTTGCGTGAGCGACCGCACTGTGCCTCCCGGTAGCGAGGAGCCACCACCATCCGCGTCGGGAGCCGACGAGCCGGCCGCCAGTGGGCATGTTCGCGCGGGGGAAGCAAATCGGCCGCAGGGGCTCCTTGACCCCGACGAATACGGCTCTCTGAGCTTGTCTTCCGCGCCACCCGCCGTTGGCCCCAGCGGTGCAGAGGTCATCTCGCTGACAGGTCACCGCATCGAGCCGGCACCGTCGCCGGCCGCCGACTCTATCGTGGAGTCGGATGAGGGTGTACTGGAGCCACCGCCCGAGCGGCTGTTGCAGTCTGCGATCGAGGCCATGCTTCTCGCCGCCGACGGCCCCGTGTCTCTCCATGTGCTGAATGGATGGCTTGGTGATCCCGGCGAGCGGATCATTCGGGATCACCTGCGCAGCATCGCGGCCAGGCTCTTGCGTGACCAACACGGATGGCGGCTAGTGGAAGTAGCAAAAGGCTGGCAGCTTCGCACAGATGTACGGTTCAGTCGGTGGGTTGCGCGCATGCGCGGCGGCCGTCCACAGCGGCTGTCCACAGCGGCCATGGATGTCCTGGCAATCGTGGCCTATCGGCAGCCCTGCACCCGCGCTGAGGTCGACCACTTGCGAGGCGTCGACTCAGGCGGAGTCCTCCGGCTGCTGTGTGAGCGCGGTCTTGCTGCAGTCATGGGGCGCAAGGAAGTGCCAGGGCGGCCTCTGCTGTACGGCACCACCAAGAACTTCTTGTCCCTCTTTGGCCTACGCGATCTGTCAGAGCTGCCGACGCTCCGCGATCTGCGCGAGCTTCGGCAAGAGGAAGAGCGGCTCCCACCAGGTGCAGCAGAGCTGCTGGGGATCTCGCCGGAGCAGCTGGGCCGCGCCCTCGGGTTGACAGAAGACGAAGAGGCAGGTTTGGCCTCTCACGAAGCAGAGGGCACCCAGACCCATCTCTTCGAGGTGGTCGATCCAGAGACCGCTGATCTGGACGACGAAGCGCCGTAGTCACTCGACAGGTTCTGGTCACGACGATACCCGCCGGCTGCCGCGGCTTTGTCGTGGTTTCTTGCGCCGTGAGGCGCTGCACCACACGCACCCACCCGTGCCTCCTTGGCCGTTGGAGAAGCGAGGATTCATGTCAAACGAACCCAACGATGGCCGCCAGGCGGGCGAACGGATTGCCAAAGTGATTGCCCGCACGGGCGTCGCCAGCCGCCGAGCGGCCGAACGAATGGTCGAAGACGGCTTGGTCACGGTCAATGGCGAGACCATCTTCCACCCAGGGCACCCCGTCCATCCCAGTAAGGACTCCATTACCGTCGATGGGGAGAGGCTTCCGGCCCCCCCTGCGCACCGGTACTACGTGGCGTACAAGCCACGCGGGCTGCTCACGACTCGGCAAGACCCGCAAGGGCGGCGCACGGTCCAAGAGCTCGTGGCCCACATCCCCACCCGCCTCGAGTCCGTCGGACGCCTCGATATGGATACCGAGGGCGTGCTGCTCTTTACCAATGATGGCGAGCTGGCCCATGGCCTCACCCACCCTTCAAACGAAGTGCCACGCCGCTACGTGGCAAAGGTCTGGAAGCGCCCGAACGCGAAGAAGATGGCCCGCCTCCAGCGGGGAATCAAGCTCGAAGACGGCTTCACCGGAGCGGCCAAAGCGCGGATCGTGGAAGAGACTGACTCCGGCAACTGTTGGATCGAGGTCACCGTCACCGAAGGACGCAATCGCTTGATTCGGCGCCTCTTCGAGGCCATCGGCCATCCGGTCTCCAAGCTGCGGCGGGAGAGCTTCGGGACCATTTCGTTGCGGGGGCTTGAACGCGGCGATGTCCGTCTCCTTTCGGGCGATGAGGTCGCCCGCCTGCGAGACATCATCGGTGGTGTCGCGCCGCGCAAAGCAGGCCAGAACCAGAAGTACCGCAAGGGGTTCGCACGCCCGAAACAGAAGCCCAACAAGCCTCTGTCGAAAAAGCGTCGTGCACGTGCGTTGGTCCGGAAAGGGGGCAGCAAGCGCTGAAGTCACTACGGCTCGGAGTACCCGAGCTGACGTAGAGACTCGAGGTTGGGCTGGCCCGGAGCGGACACCGCCGGAATGGCTTGCAGTGCTGCGACTTCAGCTGCAGTGATTTCCCCATGGGTATGAATCACACCGCTGCGCAGCACCGCGCGTGCACCGCTTGGTTTCACCAAGATCCGGTCTCGGCCAAGCACGCCTTCCGGGCGACAGCCTGGACTGCAGCCCGCCTCACAGATTCCCGATTCCGCGAGCCGAACGGCTCCGGGCTGTGGCATGCCCCCCTTGAGCAGTGTGGGCACCGCTTCCAGCCCCGTCATGCCGCCGTAGACCTGGGACGGTCGATCAGGGGTCCAGCGGAACATCGGTACGCGCAAGACATGATCCGATGTGGACCGCTCGTGCTGACGTCCGCATCGCTCCTCAAGCAGGACTTCACCATGGTCTGCTGCCACCACGATAGTGGAACCACGAGCCACGAGATGCTCCACGAGGGGCGTTAGGACGGTGTCGGCCTTGCGCACCTCCTCGGCATAGCGCTCCACGTCGCTCGCCCCAGTGCCTTCGTATGGCCCATGCGGCTCGTAGACATGCACCCAGAGAAACGCGCCCTGGTTGTCAGGAAGCCATGCCATCGCGCGACCTACCGTCTCATCACCGGCGCGCTCTCCGGCATCGGGGCCGTCAAAAACATCGAATCCCACATCGATCCCGCCCTCTGGGCCGGCCGGATACGCGCTCACAAAGGCTCCCTTCGCGACATCTGTCCAACGGTCGTCCGCCATTACACGAGGGATCGATGCGCTGAGGGCATACCCGTGATGGTTGTTCGCCTCCATGCCGTGTTCCCACGGCATCAGCCCCGTAAGCATCGTGGCATGGGACGGTGATGTGAGCCCGATGGGAGACCAAGCGCTATCGAATCGCTCTCCCTCGCCAGCGAGCGCCCACAGCCGAGGCGTATGTGAAGCCGAGAAATGGTCGAGACGCCAGGTATCGATCGTGATCAACGCGGTCACAGGGGGGCCAGTCATGGTCGAGCGCTCGGTGCATGCCAGCGCCGTACAAATCGCAATCGAGAGTGGAAGGGCGGTGTGACCGGCACCGCTCGGCCATCGAGACATCAGCAATCCCATTGGACAGCGGATTCATTGGCACCCACCCCACGCGGATGAGAACCACAGGAACGCCTCAGTCTTAGCCACCCGACTTCCATCATGGGGTGCTCATCTGGAAGGTTTGGAACGCCCACACAAAATCTTCCACACCGTGCACTGCAGTGCGCCGCGCGGAACGGCCGCAGCGCACTGCCTGGGTCAAGCTCGAGGCGTGGACTCCAGTCCGCAAGCCAAGGCATGTCTATGCAGGTGACGACGGGCTGCACCGGGCAGTCTGGCATACACAATCGTGAATCGTATTTGGCCCCATCAAACCGCGCATGTGCAGTCCTGATGAACCCCAAAGCGCGTCGTACTCGCCTACCCCCCAACATACCGATAGCGATGCGACGTACAGAAACGCGTGCCGTCCGAAAGGGAGAGCCGGTGTTGCAGTCTGAGGAACCGCCGTTGATGGTCGCCGCTCGGTGTGTGGAAAACGGACATCCCGTTGCCCTCGCAACCGTCATCGCTGCTTCAGGCAGCACACCCCGG
>CAJWOS010000604.1 GCA_913044235.1 uncultured Pseudomonadota bacterium | reverse complement strand
CGCCGAGGTGCGATGCCGGCGGTTCATGCCTTGCGAGAAGCGCTCGAGGCGATGCACGTACCGGTCCATTTTGTAAACAAAAACGCCGCCTCGGAAGATACCCGCGCCGAGGTGGTCGACCTGCTGCAGGACCTGTGTGGGACCAGCGGGGTCACTGTGCTGCTGCACTCGCTGGCATTCGGTACGCTACGACCGTTTGTGCCGGACGGCGGTGGGCGAGCGGTTGCACCGCGTCAGATCGCCATGACGCTCGATGTCATGGCTCACTCGCTCGTGTACTGGACCCAGGACTTGGTTCAGGCGGGCCTACTGGGTGCCGGTGGGCGGGTGTTCGCCATGACGTCTTCGGGCTCCCAGCGAGTGTTTCCACACTACGGACCGGTCTCGGCTGCAAAGGCCGCGCTGGAGTCTCATGTTCGACAGCTTGCCATGGAGCTGGCGCCTCGGAAGATCACGGTGAATGCCATCCTTGCAGGTGTGACCGATACGCCGGCGCTGCGGAAGATTCCAGGTGCCGACACCATCGCCGAGCTGGCTCGCAAGAAGAACCCGTCCGGGCGCCTGACCGAGCCCGAAGACGTGGCCGCCTGCCTCGTGGAGCTTTCTCGTGCGGGCACCTACTGGCTCACTGGAAATGTGCTTCGGGTGGATGGGGGAGAAGAAGCATGCGCGTGATGCGTTCGCTTGTGTGGGTTGTGCTTGGGGGATGCTCGAGCACGCCGGACACCAAGCCCGAGGGGGATGGAGTCTCTGGAGTGGCGGATACCGGAGGGGGCGACGACGCTCTCTCCGATGAAGCGCTCTTGAGGGCGGCCATCGATGGCGCCGCAGATCCGGCAGAGACCTTGCAGACCATCGCCAATCAGGGTGGCTTCCCCATCGAGTCCGCGAGCGGAACGTTTCTGTTTGCATGCCTGTGTGGTGAGGGCGACTGGTCGGTGGCGGGTGACTTCGACGACTGGTCGGGCGAGCCGATGTCGCGGGTTGGGGCGCTTTCATGGCTCGAACGGTCTGTTCCCGAGCCCTACGAGGCGGCCTACAAGTTTACCGATGGCACCGACTGGTTCGCCGACCCCCTGGCGCGCCGCTACGCCTATGACACCTTTGGAGAGAAGAGCCTGCTGCGCTCGCTGGAGCCTCATCTCGAGCGCGGTTTCGTGGTGGAGTCTCATGGCCTTGAAGCACGTGAACTGCGAATTTTCGTGCCGCGAGATGGCTTCTTTACCCACACCATCGTGGCCCACGATGGGCAAAACCTGTTCGACCCGGCCGCCTTTCATGGTGGCTGGCAGCTCGACTCCGCGGCCTGGGATCTTCCCCTCTTGGTCGTCGGAATCGACAACACGTCGGCCCGCGTCGATGAATACACACCCTTCGAGGATGTGATCGACGGGCAGACCGTGGGAGGGGCGGCGGTGGCCTATGCTGAGCTGGTGCGCGATGTTCGTGTGGCGATGGAAGATCGCTACGGCATCGCGAATCGCACCGCGCTGCTCGGCTCCAGCCTGGGCGGGCTGGCGAGCCTTGCCGTGGCCGATTTGCAGCCCGCAGAGTGGGACGCTGCGCTCAGCCTCTCCGGGACCATGGGCTGGGGCAGCATCGGGCAGAATGGGCAGACCATCATCGATGTGTATGCAGCTGCCGGCCACCGCTCCACCGCGTTGTACCTCGACTCCGGTGGGGGCGGCTCATGTGTGGATGCGGATGGTGATGGTCTGCAAGACGATGCGCCAGATGGTGCCGACAATTACTGCGAAAACCGCCAACTGGCAGACCAGCTCGCAGAGTCGGGCTACTCTTGGTCCGTCGACCTTTGGCACTGGCATGAGCCCGGCGCTCCGCACACCGAAGCCTCTTGGGCGGCGCGGGTGCATCGTCCTCTCGAAGTATTCATGGCGCTCTGAGCGACATTCCCGCTGGAATCGAGCGTTTCCCAAGCAGGCAACGGTCGGCTTGGGGGGTTACGCGCCCCGTCCAACCGAAGGTTGATCGACACCCAGAGCCTTCGTCTTCTGATTCGGAGTTCACATGCGTTCGCGTCTTCTTGCCATCTCCGGCGTCCTTGGCCTTACGAGCCTCGGTCTGTATGCCTGCAACACCCCGGCCGAGCCCACCGCAGCGGGTACCGCCGTGGCAGCGTCTGCAGCCCCTGCAGCAGCGGGCATGGCGCCCGATACTGTGGTCGCCACCTGGAACGGCGGCCAGGTCACTTACGGTGAGCTGACCGAGGAGCTTGGCGTCAAGCTGGTGCAGATCGAAGTGGAGTACCTCACCAACAAGTACAACACCGAGTCGCAGGGGCTCGACCAGATGGTGGTCAGCAAGCTCCTGGAAGCCGAGGCCACCGCCGCGGGCAAGGCGGATGTGGAGACCTTGCTCAAGGACGAAGTGGAGTCGAAGGTCGCCGAGCCCACCGAGGCTGAACTGCGCGAGTTTTACACCATCATGCAGCGTCAGCTGCGCGGTGCTGCCTACGAAGATGTGCGTGATCGGTTGGCGGCGGAAGTGCTGCGGCGCAAGCAGGGAGAGCAGTTCGGAACCTACATCGACGGCCTGCGCACCAAGTACGGCCTGACGAGCACCTTGCCATCGCCGGACCTGCCACGGATCCCGGTCTCGGTCGACGACGACCCGAGCATCGGGCCCGCCGATGCGAAGGTCACGATTGTGCAGTTCGCCGAGTTCCAGTGCCCCTACTGTGGCAAGGCCGGCGAGTCGGTCGACAAGGTGATGGAAACCTATGGCGACGACGTTCGCATGGTGTTCCGTGACTTCCCGCTCTCGTTCCACCCGCGCGCGGTTCCGGCGGCTGTGGCAGCGAACTGCGCGGGCGAGCAGGGGCAATACTGGGAGATGCACAACCGGCTGATGGCCAACCAGCGCGCTCTGGAAGACGCCGACCTCACCGCCCATGCTGAAGCGTTGAAGCTCGACCTGTCGAAGTGGAACACGTGCCGTCAGGATCCTGCGCAGACGAGCGAAGTCATGAAGGACTTTGAAGATGGTCAGGCCGTCGGAGTGAGCGGTACCCCGGCATTCTTCATCAACGGCATCATGATCTCGGGCGCGCAGCCCTTCGAAGAGTTCAAGCGCATCATCGACGCTGAGCTCGGTAAGGGCTGACTCGACAACGCGCTTCGCGGAGCCTTGGGCAGTCGGCCCCAAGATTCGGTATGCTGCGCGGGTGGTGGTGCAGAGCCGGAACAGTCGGGAAGCGCGTGTCCGAGCCAGAACAGTCCGAACCGATCCGCATGGGCCCGCGCGCGAATGTGGGGGCCCGCTGGAGTCAGCTTTGCGCCTGGAGTCGTGCGGTCGCAGACGACCTGTTTGGACTGGACCTCCGGGCGCTGGCCGCGATGCGGATCAGCCTGGGCATCATCATGCTGCGCGACCTGTGGGTCCGTTCATACGACCTGGTGGCGTTCTACTCCGACCGAGGCGCGCTGCCGCGAGAAGCCATCCTGGAGCGGCTGGATGGCACGTGGCGGTTCTCCTTCCACATGATGAACGGTGAGTGGCAGTTCAATGCCGCCCTCTTTTTGATTCATGCGGTCTTCGCTGCGATGTTTCTCGTGGGCTACCGCACGCGACTCGCGAACTTCTTGTGCTGGCTATTTGTCATTTCGCTGCATGCGCGCGGGAGCATTCAGCTTCAGGCCGGTGATGTGGTGCTTCGGCTCCTGCTGTTCTGGAGCTTGTTCCTGCCCCTCGGCGGACGCTGTTCTGTGGATGCGTTCCTGCGTCCGTCGCTCCAGCACGCAGCATCGCGGGTGGTTACCGTGGCCACGGCGGCGCTTTGCTACCAGCTGGCGGCGGTGTATTTTTTCACTGCCGTGCTGAAGTCTGGGCTGGCCTGGAAAAATGGTGCAGCGGTCTACTACGCGCTGAGCATCGACTATTTTGTGAAGCAGCCCTTCGGTGAGCTGGTGCTGGGCACCGCGCCGGTAGTACAGCTGCTGGGCGCGGATACCCATGCCTGGATGGTGGCAAACGTGTGGCCGTACATCCATCCTGAGGTGCCCTGGGCGGCCAGTTTCTTCACCTTCAGCACCATCATCTTCGAGTGGGTGGGGCCACCACTCTTGCTGTTTCCACTCTGGCGCACCCGCGTTCGTGCACTGGTGGTGGGTGGGTTCATCTCCCTGCATCTGGGCTTTTTCGCTGGCCTCGAGATTGGCCTGTTCCCCTGGATCTGCATCGCGGGCTGGCTGGCTCTAGTACCAGGCTTCGTATGGGACCGGCTCGGCTGGAAAGACGCACCGCAC
>CAJWOS010000603.1 GCA_913044235.1 uncultured Pseudomonadota bacterium | reverse complement strand
GCGGGTATCCCACGCACGCCCGACCACGCACTGGCGCCACCGCTCACCAGAATCCCATCGCAAGAGAGCATCGTGCCAACCGGCAAGGGCCGTGTGCGTGCGCGCGATGGCCGTCGAGTGGAGTACGGACGCATTGAGATTGATCTCGGAGCGGTCGAGCAGCTTGAGACCGGCAGCGGGGCGCGAACTGCCGGGTTGGCGCTGGCCCTGATGGCGGCGTCGGTGGTGGATGATTCCCGCTCGGTTGGTGCCTGTCTCGACACATGGGAACGACTTGTCGCTGCAGAAGGCCTCGATGTGCTGTCACCCTTTGATACCCCCGTGGGCGACATCGTCGCAGTCCGAAGGCACGAAGTGGCCGCGTGTCTGAATCGGCTGCGGAGCCTTCGCATTTGGGCGGAAACCGACGGCGGATAAGCGAGCGGGAAGGCGGGTCAGCCCACCATCGCGTCGAGCCCAGCAAGCTGCGTGCGCTGGGCGTTGAGCACATGCCGCTGGAGTCGGACTTCCTCCTGGCGGTGGATGTTCTCGAAGCGGATCCCGAAGCGTCTCAGCTCGCCACCCTCCACGCGATCGGCCCGGAGGATGCGTCCTGTGACCCGGATTGGCGCTGCATTGTTCAGCTCGACCTCCATCTCTACGCTTGAGCCCAAGGGCAGATCAGCGGCGCCCTCGGCTGCGCATCCCCCGAGCGACAAGTCGCTCAAGTGCAAGCTGTGAGGCCCAGTTGCCGGCTCGGAGTCCCCCAGCAGGCTGTCTTCGACCACGACGGGCGCCGTCTCAAGCTCTGCCATCCGAATGGTGGCGGCGAGGTCCACGGGGACGCGCACGGACTGCCGCTGGTTGTACACCCGGATGGTTGCAGGGCGGGCAAAGTGAACCTCACAGGTGAGGGGGTCGACATCGACCACTTCGCTCTCGAATCGATACACGCCCTCGGGCTGCCCCACATCGACGTGAAGGAAGGTCCCGATCGCGGGCAATGGGGTGCCCACGACCAAGGCGGCCGACCAGGTACGACCGCTCTCGTGCAGGCCTGTCACTGTGAGCCGCGGACCGCCATCGGCACGCACGTGGATGAATCGACTCGGGCCCACGACACGGCTCAAGGCGCGACGAGACGGTGCATCCAGATGGAAGATTCGTGAAGGCGCCCGGCACTGATCCCAGAACCGCGACACAAAGGTGGCTTCTTCCGCAGGGAGGTAGCGAAAGGCGTCGCCGGCCACCGAAAAGCAGATCTCATCGGCGCGACATCCAGGCCCGCTGTACGTCCTCAGGATTCGGGGAACCGGATGTGACTCCGCCTTGGCCGTACCGTTGGGGCCTCCGCTTGGTAGGAAGCGGACTTCGTCGGTGGTCTTCACCAGCACACCCAGGGTCGCATCGTGTTGGGTCCGCACCTGGACCGCCAGCTGGGCCTCCGTGATGCGCGTGGTTGGCCGATCGAACACATCGGTCCAGAGCTCAAGTACCCGCTCGATCTGGGCACGAGTGCGGTCGCGGCTGGAGAGGCGGTTGGCCTGGGCTTGGTGAAAGGCTTGGACGAGCTGTTCGAACCGTGCTTCCACATCGTCGAAAGAAAAGGTCTCGCGATCCGCTCCTGCGACCAGAGTGAGCTTCTTCTGGGTCCAGCCGTGTACCACCACTCGCTCAATCTTCTGGAATGGAAGCACGATGTCGCGGAGTCCCAGAGTGCGCTCGACCAGTCCCGATGGCACGAACTGCACGTGGTCTGGGCTCACCACGAGCTCACCCTGGATGGCCAGCGGGCCGTGCAGGCGTTGCGCGGGATACCGCTCCAGTGGGGCCTGCAGGGTCTCGACCGAGTGGCCGGCCTCGGTCCGGGCACGAAGTGTGGTGAGCCAAGCGGACAGACCCGGCGCCTGTGGGCCTTCGATCTGGACTTTTTGGCCGGCGACCTCCGCCACGAGTGCTGCACGGAAGCCGGTGAGTCGGTGGCTGTCCATCGATGCCCAGGCGATATCGAGGGATGGGTTGGATGCTGCAGTCGGCGTGAAGCGAAGGCGCTCGGTGTCGAGTGCGATGGTTCCCGTCGCGGGGGGGGCTGTGCCAATGGTGACCGTGGCGGTGCCCGCTGCGAGGACGGGGCGGCGATCTTCGAGCAGGGTCGGGTCGAGTGCAACCGCCAGTGCACGGGCATCTGCACCCGTACAGTGCCAGGACTCGTCCTTGAACACGATGGTCGCGGTCTGGGTGTGACGGTCCCAAGAGACCGTCTGCAGCCAGGCGCGGACCTTGCGACGCACGTTGCGGCCAGCCCAGGGTGTGGACTGGGCTTCGGACCGGAAGGCGACGACCGAGCTTGTGAGCGAAACCTCTCCGGCCGTGCGGGCACCGTCGGTGCCAGACGCCAGTGCGACCTCGAAGCGGTCGAGCGCGGCAGGGGGTGTGGATGTCTTTGGCATGATGGCGTCCATACGCATGAGAAATGCGGTGACCATCCATCCATCGGCCCACAAAACCCAGACTGATGAAAAAATGTCTCAGAGGGGTTCAGTTTTTGGCCGTCCCGTCCGTTTTTGCCGCGCCCGAGGCGCTCAGAGGCGTCCGTGGAAGGCTCGCTCGAGGACCGTGTGGGCTGCCTCAGCGTCAAATGGCAGAGGGTTGCCTCCAGCGCTGGGGTCGGCCGCTGCAGCCACACTCAGCACGGAAAGGTTTGCCGCGGGCACTCCCAGCTCCCTGAGCGTGTGCGGGATCCCAATGGCGGCGCGCAGGTCGAGGATCCATTGTAGGAAGGCATCCGCTGTGGATGCGGGAAGCCCGAGCACGGCCGACGCTCGAGCAAGGCGCGGGGCGATGGCGTCCATGTTGAAGGTCAGCACGTATGGCATCACCGCACCGTTGGTCCGGCCGTGATGGCAGTCGTGGTGGGCGCCAATGGGGTGAGCGAGCGCATGCATCCCGCCCAGTCCTTTCTGGAAGGCCGTCGCCCCCATCATTGAGGCGACCATCATCCAGCTGCGGGCCTCGATGTTGCTCCCGTCGGCGCAGGCCCGCTCGAGGGCCCCATGAATCAGTCGCATGCCTTCGAGTGCGATTCCATCAGCCATTGGGTGGAAGCCGGGCGCGCAGTAGGCCTCAAGGCAGTGAGACAGAGCGTCGATGCCTGTCCAGGCGGTGAGATGTGCAGGCAGACCAAGCGTGAGCTCCGGGTCGGCAACAACCCGTGCCGGAAGCATCCCGGGGTGGAAGATGATCTTTTTGGTATGGGTGGCGGTATCGGTGATGACGGATGCCCTACCCACTTCGGAGCCGGTTCCGGAGGTGGTGGGCACTGCCACGACGGGCGCCATCCCCGCTGGGTCTACGCGGGTCCACCAGTCGGCACGATCCTCGTAGTCCCAGAGGGGGCGGCTCTGGCCCACCATCATGGCGATCGCCTTGGCCACGTCGAGCCCGGAGCCCCCACCAAATGCGATGACTCCGTCGGCGCCCGCAGCTTGGAATGCCGCCACGCCGGCCGTGACGTCCCGGCCCACGGGGTTGGGACGAATATCGCTGAAGACGGTTGTGGGAAGTCCTGCTCGGCCCAGCAAGGCCACCACATCTCGGGTGATGTCGAGGTCGGCAAGACCTGGGTCGGTGCAGAGAAGCGGCTTTGTGATCCCCAGCTCCTGGCAGGCAAGGGGAAGCTCGGCGCGTTTTCCGGGACCGAAGCGGACGGCGGTGGGGTAGTTCCACTTGCCCACCGGAGGCATGCGATCGAGGTCAATGGTCATCAGCGTTCCATCTGCGCGAGGGGTCAGTTGCGCATGCGGAAGTGTAGCGACTGGGGACGGGTCAGCGCTGCGTATCCGAGGCTGGAGAGTGTGACGCCACGCCCGGAGGCTTTGACTCCCACCCAAGGAAGGGCTGGATCAAGGTAGTCACACCGGTTCAAGAACACGGTGCCCACATCGAGGGCGGCTGACATCGCATGGGCTGCATCGGCATCCGCTGACCAGACCGATGCGGTGAGCCCGAAGGCTGAGTCGTTGATGTGCGCAATCGCTTCCGCGTCGGAGCGCACACGCATTACGCCGACGACCGGACCGAATGTCTCTTCGCGCATCACCGTCATCTGGTGATCGACATCGAGGAGGATCCGGGGCTGCACGGAGGCGCTGCCGGGGGTGTCGGGTGTCGTGGGAGGAACCAAATCACGGGCACCTGCGGCAAGCGCGGCGTCGACTTGTGCGCGGATCGCTTGGGCGTTTCGGGGACGCACGACCGGCCCCATCCACGTGTCGGGATGGGTCGGGT